>CAZMMG010000238.1:0-3979 GCA_964567355.1 uncultured Neptunicoccus sp. | reverse complement strand
GTATTTTGCGGCGTTTTCGTTTCATATATTTTGCCTCCTTGTGCTGCGCCGTTGCAATACCACGTCCGTTGCTTGCTGATTTTGCGGTAAATATGGCTAGCCAAGCGCATATGGATAAGCCTGCACCGATTGCGAAAAAGCCAGATGAACCCCTGCCCTCTGGTCTGGATTTTTCCGCAGTCAGCGGTGGCGGGTTTCTTGAAATGCGCCGCGATCTGATTGCATCTGTATATGAAAGCAGCGACGGCCTATCCACATCCAAAGAAACGACTGGTGCTCTTATTCAATTGGCCACATTTTATCTGGCCCATGGGCTGGTCGCAGAAGGCCAATCAATTATAGAAAACCTTGACAGGGCAACATTATCTGAAGAACAAACCGCCCGCCTAGAAGGGATTTCCATTGCACTTAACGTGCTTGACCCATCGGGGCTAGCCGTATCGAAAGCCGATATAACCTTTCTGGAAGGGCAAAAAGACTGGCCCGGGCAGGCTTTGTTTCGATCCTTGTACTTCATTAAAAAAGGCGAGCCTGAAACCGCGGCGCAGTATTTGGCAAACACAACAAAAGATGTTTTAGCTGTTCCCGAAGTTATCCAAGAAATGATATTACCGAAGCTTCTTGAAGCGGCTATTGATCTTGGAAAATGGGAAGAGGCGCGTAAATTTGCCGAACTCATCACACAAATTTCGACCTTAAATGAAGGCAGCGCCTATCATTACCTGTTGGGGCGCACCGCCGAACACGGTCAGGATTACTTGGTTGCCTTTGAACATTATGTCAAAGCTTCGGGGACACTTGACCGTTGGTCACAGCTTGCCCGTTTGTCTTTGGTTAAAATCGGTTTAAAAACACACACATTAACACCGCAAGACGCGCGCGGCATGCTGGAACAAATCCATTATGCATGGCACGGTGACGCATTGGCCGCCGAGACGATGGATCTGTTGGTCACAACCGAATTATTTTTAGACGACATACCTGCCGCATTGGAACTTCTTGGCGGAATCATTTACATAAATGATGACACCGATGCCGTCGAAAAGGCAAAACAGCAGTCAAACCTATTGCTGGAAAAATATTACAGCGATGGTGTAGCGGGTAAAACCTCATTAACAGAATTTCTACCGGGTCATAAAAGCATTGCACCAGATTACCGGTTTCAAGAAGGCTTCGATGTATTTTCGGAAAAATTTGCAAACATGTTATTGGATATCGGTGCTTCCAACGAGGCAGCCAACGAATATGAAACAACTTTCAATTATATGTCGGTGGCGCAAGATTTGGGTTTGTTCGATGTACCTGAGCAGCGATTGGATCAATTACGGCTGAAGCAGGTAGCCGCACTTTTGCGCGGGGGCCAGTATGACAGTGCCGAACCGATTTTGGCTTTAGGCGCAAAGAGCGACGATGCGGATATTCAGAATGCATTTCAAATGCAGAGGGTGAATTTCTTCAATCTGACGGGCAATGCACAGTCCGTGCTGAAAACCAGCGCCCCGGAGCCATCTATCAATTATCTACGGATCAAAGCAGATGCCTATTTTTCATTGGAGGACTGGGAAAATGCTACAAAAACTTACTGTACTTTATGGGAACGGCAGGGCAACGATCTTATCTTTATGGATGCATCAAACCTGCTGCTTTCGGCCTATCGCAGCAATAACAGGGCGCTGGTATTAAAATTGGCAAAGGCTTTTCCTGACCTAACGTCCCTTTTACAATGGCAGCAGATTGCCGCAAGCTTGGCTAAAAAGCACAACGCAACAAACATTTTACAAAAAGACGTGGTTACAAAAGGTATTTCAGATGCTGCGCATGTTTTGGATGTGCTGGATACTATAAATACATCATCACAATAGTTGTTTAGCATATTTTTTTCATCATTTTAAAAACGTTAATAACTCTTAAACATCTTCTTACCATCTAATATGACAAGACAGGTATAACAGTAAGGACGTGAAACATGAGCATATCCAGCGCAATGCAAACAGGTGTAAGCGGGTTGCTTGCCAACTCTACCGCCGTAGAGAGTATTTCCAACAACATAGCGAATGCCAATACCACGGGGTATCGCCGCAGCTTTGCCCAGATGGTGACAGCGACAACTCAAGATCTTTCTTCCACGCCGGGCAACAACGTTTATGCGATCCCGACACTGGATATGTCGGAAGGCGCAGGCGCCAATAATACCGGGGTGGCAACTGATATGTCCATCTCGGGTAGCGGGTTCTTTGTTGTTTCAGGCGCACCGAACGATCCGAACATTGCCAATTACGTTTTGACACGTGCCGGGTCTTTCACGCCAGATGTCGCTGGGAACCTAAGAAATACCGCTGGCTTCTATCTGGCCGGCTATGCTTATGGCGCGGATGGGTCATTGGGGTCGGTTGACCAGAACAGCTTTGCCAGCTTATCCACAGTGAATATCAGCGCGGGGCTATCACCCGGATCGGCAAGCACCCAGCTTTCGATTTCGGGGAATTTACCCGCACAGGAAACCGGTGTTATTACGCCAGCGCAGCCCTTTATATCATCGGCTGAATTCTTTTCACCCCTTGGTCAGGCAGATCGGTTGCAATTTTCATGGCAACCCACAAGCACAGCCAATCAGTGGGATTTAAGTATCGCGGACGCATCCGGGAATAGCTACGGAACTGTCACAGCGAATTTCAATGACAGCGGGGCAAATGCAGGATCGGTCGCGACCTATTCCGGCGCCACAAGTACAGCAATCGCACCCGCCAACTTTGCTTTTAATACCGCGACCGGGGTTGCCACTTTGACTGTCAATAACGGGACAACCCCGCAGGTAATAGACGTTACGGTAGGGGCCCCTAACACCTTTACCGGCATGACCCAGTTCGCAGGCGATTACACAACTTTGAAAGTGACCAATGACGGATCGGCATCGGGGACTTTGCGCAGCACAACAATTGATGAATCCGGCAATCTTTTCGGCGTATACAGCAATGGCGATAGCAAGCCGATTTTCAATATTCCTTTGGCAAATGTCGCCAATCCGCTGGCGCTTACATCTGTTCACGGTAATACCTTCTTACTAACCAGAGCATCTGGTGAAGCAACACTTGGCACCGCCGGAACTGGTTCCACTGGGTCAATTGCGTCTGGGGCCTTGGAAAACTCGAATGTTTCGATCGCTCAGGAGCTGACCGATCTGATCCGGGTCCAAAGAGCGTATTCAACCAATGCTAAAATCATCACGACTGTTGACCAGATGCTGGATGAAACCACGCGGCTGAAACGTTAATTTGATAAATAAAACAACAGCGCTTTACTAAAAAGGGGTTATTCAGTGGGCATTTCAGGCGCATTCAGCAGCAGCGTAAGCGGTTTGGCCGCAACAGCAAAACTGTCTGAATTAACCTCTGGAAATATTGCGAATGCCAGCAATGAGGGTTATGTAAAAAAAACCCTTATCACCCAAAGTGCGGCTACTGGTGGAGTTTTGGCGACTGGCATCAGCCGCGAGGTGGATCGCAATCTGGATCGAATGTACCGGCTGGAAATAGCGGGCGGAGCGCGACAAAATATAATTGCTGGCGCATTGGAAGGCTATTCAACTCAACTGGGAAAGCCGGGCGACATACACACGATTTCTGGTCAGCTTTCGATGCTAAGTTCGGGATTCAGCCTGCTAAGCAATGCGCCATCTGATGTTGCATTACAAAACAATGTACTATCGACGTCCAAAGGTCTGGCCAAGAGCCTGAACGATGCATCCAATAGTTTGGCGCAGACCCGATCAAACGTTTCGGCCGGGATTGAAAATGATGTAAAAAGCGTAAACGACCGGTTGCACAAAATTGCCAGCCTGAATGTAAAAATTTCACAACAAATTCAGCCCTCGACACGCCGTGCAATTTTACAAGATGAACGCACAAACGAAATAAATGCGCTGGCCAAATTGATGGATGTCAAGGTAACTCAAAACAGCAAAGGCAATCTGAATATTGCC
>CAZMMG010000237.1:0-3991 GCA_964567355.1 uncultured Neptunicoccus sp. | reverse complement strand
TAACGCTTCCTTTGGCCTTTCGCGTTGTTTTGCCTGCGCTTAATAACAATTTGGTAAATTTGGTAAAAACCACAACGCTAGCTTACGCGATTGCCGTTCCTGAAATGTTGTATCAGGCGAACCAAATCTGGTCTGATAATGTGAACGTCACAGAGATGATGATATTCCTTCTTTTAGCCTATTTCTTTTTGGTTGGCATTCTGGTTGCCGGAATGAACCGTTGGGAACGTGCACTGAAAATCCCGGGGTACGGATGATGAAAAATATTTCTTATAAGACCGATATGGCTGTCATGTTGCCGCCAAAGGTCAAAAAGCCAGATACGATCAGATTCAGACTTAAACTTTGGCATGTTTTTCCAATTTTGGTCTTATGTTTGTTTTCATCATCCCTTGGGTTTGCGGCTGACGGGGATGCAACCACCTCTACGTTCGCGGTTGTTTTGCGCTGGATGCCCCTTTTGTTGAAAGGCTTTATTTTCAATTTGATGATTTCTGTCAGCGCCATGGCTATCGGAACAGTGGTTGGTGCAACCTTGGGATTGGGCCAGATTTCATTAAACCGTTGGGTGCAAAAATTTGCTTGGCTCGTCACGCAGTTTTTCCGCAATTCACCTTGGTTGGTTCTGCTGTTTTTCGCGATGTTTTTGCTGCCTTTCCAAATTACCATTGGTAGCATGCATGTCCCCTTGCCTGATTGGGTGAAGGCAACTATTGGCCTGTCACTACCCGTTATGGCCAATGTATCCGAGATCGTACGAGGTGCTGTTAAATCACTGCCAAGTGGGCAATGGGAAGCGGCGGAAAGCCTGGCTTATACACGCGGCCAAACCCTGTGGCTGATCATCTTGCCGCAGTGCGTTAAACGCATGATGCCTCCGTGGATGAACCTTTATTCTATTTTGACAATGGCAACGGTTCTTGCTTCTATTGTCGGGGTTTCCGAAGTGATGACCTTGACGGGTCAGGCATTGGCGGCGGAAGGCGGGCGCCCTGATCTGTTGGCACCGTTCTATTCCTTCGTCTTGCTGTTGTTTTTCATATACTGCTATCCAATTTCACGTATCACCGTGTATCTGGAAAAGAAATTTGCGGTTATAAATTAAGGGTTTTGCTATGAGTTGGAATAACACCGAACCAATGGTATCCATCAAAGACGTTCACAAATCTTTTGGGGAACTTGAAGTCCTTAAGGGCGTTTCTTTAGACGTCATGAAGGGCGAGGTCATTTGTATTATCGGGCCGTCCGGTTCTGGAAAATCTACACTTATTCGCTGTGTCAATGCCCTGAATGACATTCAACAGGGCTCGATCCTGGTTGAAGGCCAAGAAGTGAATGACCCAAAATTGGATAAACTGGAACTGCGCAAGAAAGTGGGAATGGTTTTTCAACAATACAACCTGTTCCCCCATAAAACGGCACTTGAAAATGTCATGATGGCCCCTGTCAGGGTTTTGAAACAGAGCAAGGCAGAGGTTGAAAAAAATGCGCGTGCGCTGATTAAAAAGGTACGCCTTGAGGGTAAAGAAAACAATTACCCTGGAGAGCTGTCTGGCGGACAACAACAACGCGTGGCCATTGCGCGTTCTTTGGCTATGCAGCCTGATGTTATTTTGTTTGACGAAGTTACCGCCGCGTTGGATCCGGAAACTGTGAATGAAGTTTTGCAGACTATTAAGGAGCTCGCGGAAGACGGTATGACCTGTATTCTGGTAACGCACGAAATGGCGTTTGCCAGAGAAGTGGCTGATCATATTTATTTTACTGACCGCGGTGTAATTGTTGAGCACGGCAATCCAGAGACGTTTTTTAAAAATGCAAAAGATCCTCGGACAAAAGAATTCCTGAGCCAAATTCTTTGATGACGGTCACTGTCCGTCGTCAGGGTTTTTAGTACCAAGGGCAGCTTAAGCTAAGAGAGACTTTGGCTCAACCAGTGTTCTCAAAATGCAAAAGACTCGCAAAATGTGCTAAACCAGACATATACCCAAAACGGGAATGAAAGTACGAGGCCAAACAGGCTACTCTGCAAAAAACTTGTGCTTCAGGCTAAAAGAGGGCAGTCTCATCCTTATAAACTACTGCTTGGGAAATATAGGCTTAAAGACTGCACTTTCACAGAGGCCAGCTCAAACTGCACATATATGAAGTGAACGTTTTATTGGGCAGACATGTGAGTGTGATGCTGATGGAGAACCCCTTATGAGAAAACTGCTACTGACTTTAGTTGCCCTGCTGACTTTCAATCTTGCGCCGGCACAGGCGGCTGATTTTGGAAAGGCGGCGGCGGCATATCGAAACGGCGACTGGGAAGCGGCTTTTCAGGAATGGAAACTTCTTGCCGAACAGGGTGATCCCTCTGGTCAGAGGAGTCTGGGATTGATGTACGCCAATGGCGAAGGCGTTCAGCGCAATTATAGGCTTGCCTATATGTGGCTTTATGTTGCGGGCCTTAATGGTGTAGACCAAGCATTTGATATCATAGATAATCTGAGTGACGAAATGACACTAATCGACATTGGATCAGCCCAGGCAATGACAAGAAAATGCCAGGCCAACGCCTATAAAAATTGCGGATACTGATGTAAAAACCGCCCTAATCCCACCTAAATGAATTGTAGGGTGTGTGGTTTCCACGCGCCGTATGTTGCGATGTCAGAACGGTACCAGCTTTGCACGACACCTTACACCCCAAGCCCCGTCAAACATTTTATGAGGCCGATGGAACACATGTTTATGGTGGTGGATGGATTTGGCGGTGTAATCGGGCATCAGTTATATCTGGACGCGCAAAGGTTGGCTGTATCTTGCCGTGGGTCGCTGGGTAATCCCCCCGAAAATTAGTGGTGTTCACTGGTAGAATTTTCTTGGCACAATGACTGAGGAGATTTTGAATGAAAAAGAAGAAATACAGCGACGCGCAGATTATGGGTATTCTGAAGCAGGCTGAGAGCGGTGTGCCGGTTTCGGAACTGTGCCGCGAACATGGCATGAGCAATGCCAGATTTTACAAATGGCGAGCGAAGTTCGGAGGCATGGACGCATCGATGATCTCGGAGATGAAGGCGTTGGCCGAAGAAAACCGTCGCCTAAAGCGCATCGCTTACGATGCCTGCTATAACTGACCGTTAGCACGTCTTGGCAGCGACTGTAGAGATCGTCGGCCAGGGTGTTGATGCTAGCCGTCAAACTGTTGGCGCAAATCAATCAACCACGGGGCCAGTTGGATTCCCATCGCGCAGAACTTGCACGATTAGGGCAACGGTTGCAGAGTTATGAATATGGAAACGGGGGCCATTGTATTCTCATTTTCACAGGTGACATAGGCAACCCAAAATCCCTGCTGCTCGCCATCTGTTTGTTCGGATACTTCTGCAAAATAGTCGAATTTGCAATCTTGTGCAGGCTTGAATTCAGGGGAAATTAACGGGTCCGCAGCCTCAATAAAATAGGGTTTAAAAAGATAGCGGGTATTGCGCAGGCTATGATTGATTTCTTCGGCCAGCTTTTCATAGCTCACCCAATATGAAGTTCGCTCAGGCGTGCCCTCAGGCGTGTCATAGAAAAAACTGGGGGTCTTTGCCGTTATCAATGCCCCGTCCCTGTTGCTAAGGACCTCAACCCCGCTGTTGTCATCTGCTTTTCTCTGATTGGGATAACCACCATGATGATTTTTGATGACGCGCCCAAGGTTATATTCTTCATCAAGGGGCAGGGTCACAACACGCGGATTTCCATCTGTTTCAACGTAATCCGGCCCGTTGTCCAGTGTCCGCTTGATCGGCCAAAGATACACATCCTCGTTCGTCGATTTACGGCGGGCAATCAGCACAACATCGGTTTGCTGGCGCGAATGACTGCCCATATTATCGTTCAATTTGCGCAGGACAAAGATAAATGGGCTCGCAGCCCCAACGGAAATCAGGGTTTCGTCAACCGAAATCACCTGTGGCGGGGTAGCATGTGCTGGTAGGGAGGCGAAAAATAAAAC
>CAZMMG010000236.1:0-3992 GCA_964567355.1 uncultured Neptunicoccus sp. | reverse complement strand
GGTCAAAATATTATCTAAAATAGGATCATCGCGCCGCGCTTCTATTTTGCGCACCCGCCTTAAAACGGTTGATGGATGAATACCGTCGCGTTGCGCGATTTTGCGCAACGGCATACCGTTTTCAACATGGTCGATATACTCGCGAAAATCCGGGCTCGTATGAACCCAGTTTACGATCTTTGACACATTGAGTTTTCCGATTGGGTATGGCGGTGAAACATTTTGCACTTATCTCTCCTGTTTATCATCCGTAAACTCTACCTATAGTTGTTAGTAACAAAAAATTAACCAAAGTTAACACAGTGAAATAATCATTGCTTTCAAAATATAATCAAATGAAAACACCGCGTTCTCTGATTCACAAAAAGCGCAACGGACATGTTTTTCAGGTCATAGATAAGAGAAAAGGAGATTCGCTATGCAACTTGAAGATGTGTTATCAAAAATAATCCGGCCCAAAATTCTGATGAATGCCGCAAAAATCAGATTGAAAACATATTCCCGAAACAAGGATTTGAAACGCTTGATCGGCTGCACAGAATTACCAAAGCCGCGTCAGGCTTTGGCGCGTCTGATGCAATATGAAAATAAACTAGAAACCGCGCGCAAAAAAGGCACAGCAAATTATGATATGAACCTGCACATCCACATTATGACTGCAGTTTTACAAGAATTATACTTATTACCAAAATCACGACAAAAGTCTTAACCGAACGCGTCAGGCTCACTTTCCTTGCGTTTGGCCATATAGGCCAGCAAGGCTTCATCAATCGCTGGATCAATCGCCGGTTGCCGATACTCTCCCAACATCTTTTTGACCCGTGTATTAGCCAATGTCATAGTGTCTTTTTCACCGTCTTCGGCCCAGGTCTCGAACGGTCGGTAATCCATCACTTGTGTGCGCCAGAACGCATCCTTGAAATTGGCTTGAGTATGCGCGCAGCCCAGATAATGCCCGCCCGGGCCAACCTCGCGGATCGCACCCATGGCCTGACCATTTTCAGAAATATCCACACCCTCAGCGATTGAGTGCAAGATGCCCAGCTGATCTGCATCCATGACAAATTTCTCAAATGAAGATACCAAACCACCCTCCAGCCAGCCAGCCGCGTGCAGGCAGAAGTTAACCCCGCCCAAAAGTGCCGCATTCAGCGTATTGGCGGTTTCATATGCCGCCTGCGCATCAGGTAGCTTTGATGCACAAAGACCACCACCAGAACGATATGGCAGGCCCAAACGCCGCACCAGCTGCCCCATGCCATAAAGGATTTTGCTGGCTTCAGGCGTACCGAACGTTGGCGCACCGGAATTCATATCGATCGAGGTCACAAATGCACCCATGATCACTGGCGCACCGGGATTACACAGCTGGTTATACGAAACACCGGCCAGACCTTCGGCCAGCACTTGCGTCAACGTGCCCGCCACGGACACCGGCGCCATCGCGCCCCCGACAACGAAAGGCGACACGATACAGGCCTGGTTGTTCTTGGCATAAACCTCCATCGCGCCCATCATAATATCGTCGAATGTCATCGGTGAGTTAACATTGATCAGTGATGTCATCACAGTTTTATTTTTGACGCTACCGCCAAACAGAATTTCCGACATCGCGATAGAATCCTGCGCCCGTTCCGGTGCCGTTACCGACCCCATATAGGGTTTATCGCTTAGGGTCATATGCGCATAAAGCATGTCCAGGTGGCGTTTATTCACCGCAATATCAGTGGGTTCGCAAACAGTTCCACCGGAATGGTGCAACCATTTCGACATATAGGTCAATTTTACGAACTTTTGAAAATCGGAAATCGTCGCATAACGACGTCCGCCTTGCATATCACGCACAAAAGGCGGGCCGTAAACCGGGGCCAGCACCATGGAATTACCGCCCACACGCACATTGCGGTCAGGATTACGGGCGTGCTGAATATATTCGCTGGGTGCGGTTTTAATCAGCTCGCGGCACAGCCCTTTTGGAATGCGCACACGCTCGCCGTCAATATCCGCACCCGCTTTGCGCCAGCGTTCCAGCGCAATCGGGTTGTCCAGAAAATTGACGCCAACCTCTTCGAGAATGGCTTCTGCATTGGCTTCGATAATCTGTAACGCCTCTTCATTCAGAATTTCAAAATTCGGAATGTTACGCTCGATATATTTTGCGGTTTCCAATACAATGGCGGTACGTTCCGCACGGCGCGCGGCACCGCCCCCGCCACGTGCGCGGCGGCGACCAGAACTTTCGGATGTAACAGCGTCAGGCATTGGAATCCCCAGATTGAGTTCCCTTCCTAAATAAATCCATTTGACTAAAATACACGCTGCAAATTCGGCTAAATCGGGCTGCAAACGACATCCTTTGTCGGAAAAGCTATATGCGAGCTGCCAAAGCCCTTGCGCTTGCGCTGATTGCTAAATAAACCGCGCACATGAGCACACAGATACATGACCGCCTTCTTATCATCGACTTTGGCAGCCAGGTTACGCAGCTTATCGCGCGTCGCCTGCGCGAATTGCACGTTTATTGCGAAATTCACCCTTATCAGAATGTCGACGCTGATTTTATCAGGGATTTCGCCCCTAGGGCAGTGATCCTGTCTGGCGGCCCCGCCAGTGTTTTTGATGAAAATGCGCCGCGTGCGCCGCAAGCCCTGTTTGATATGGGCCTGCCGATCCTTGGCATCTGTTACGGTCAACAGGTGATGATGCACCAGCTTGGCGGAAAAGTTGAGCGCGGCTCTGGCACTGCCGAATTTGGCCGCGCCTATGTCACACCTAAAGATGATAAACTGCCCCTGCTTGACGGCTGGTTCTCGGAAGGTGTCGAGCAGGTCTGGATGAGCCACGGCGATCACGTCTCGAAACTTGCCGGCGGCTTTAAGGTTTACGGTACCTCGCCGAACGCGCCTTTTGCCATTACCGCCGATCTTGGTCGCAATTTCTATGCGGTGCAATTCCACCCCGAAGTGCATCACACGCCGCAGGGCGCAAAACTTTATGAAAATTTCGTTAAGATTGCGGGTTTCAGCGGCGATTGGACAATGACCGCCTACCGCGAACAGGCGATTGCCGACATTCGCGCCCAAGTCGGCGATGAAAAAGTGATCTGCGGCCTGTCGGGTGGTGTCGATAGTTCGGTTGCCGCCGTCCTGCTGCACGAAGCCATCGGGGACCAACTTACTTGCGTCTTTGTCGACCACGGGCTTTTGCGCCTGAACGAGGCCGAAGAGGTCGTCACCATGTTCCGCGACCATTACAACATGCAGCTGATCCACGCCGAAGAACAGGAATTGTTTTTAGGTGCACTTGACGGCCAATCTGACCCCGAAACCAAGCGTAAAATCATCGGCGGCCTGTTTATCGATGTGTTCGACAAACAGGCAAAATCCGTTGGCGGCGCCAAGTTTCTGGCCCAAGGCACCCTATACCCTGACGTGATCGAAAGCGTCAGCTTTTCGGGCGGGCCGTCGGTGACAATAAAATCGCACCACAATGTCGGTGGATTGCCCGAAAAAATGGGCCTGAAACTGGTTGAACCGCTGCGCGAGTTGTTCAAGGACGAAGTGCGCGCCTTGGGCCGCGAGCTGGGCCTGCCGGCTAGCTTCGTTGGCCGCCATCCGTTTCCCGGCCCCGGTCTTGCGATCCGTTGCCCCGGCGAAATCACCCGCGAAAAGCTAGAGATTTTGCGTCAGGCGGATGCAGTTTACATCGACCAGATCCGCAAACACGGGCTTTACGACGAAATTTGGCAGGCTTTTGTTGCCATTTTGCCGGTGCGTACTGTTGGCGTGATGGGCGACGGGCGCACCTATGATTTTGCCTGCGCCTTGCGCGCGGTCAATTCGGTCGACGGCATGACGGCGGATTATTATCCGTTCAGCCATGAATTCTTGGGGGAAACCGCAACCCGTATCATCAACGAGGTCGAAGGCATCAACCGGGTGACTTATGATATCACCTCAAAACCCCCCGGCACGATCGAGTGGGAATAGATT
>CAZMMG010000235.1:0-4026 GCA_964567355.1 uncultured Neptunicoccus sp. | reverse complement strand
CATATGATCCAGCACGGCATTGACAAAGCTTGGTTCGCGCCCATCGGGGAAAAACGCTTTGGCGACATCGACAAATTCGCTGATTGCAACTTTTGGCGGGGTCTTTCCGATCACAAACTCGGCCCCTGCGGCACGAAACAGGGCGCGAAGGGTGCTGTCGATGCGCTCTATTGGCCATTTGGCCACCAAGGCGCGGTCGGTCATTTGGTCGATTTTGGCCTGATTATTTACCGCCTGATAGATCAGGCTTTCAAATAGGTTGAGATTGCCGCGTATAGATACGCCGTCTTCGGTCTCTTCGCCGAAACGGTGGTTGACGAACTGGTCGCGCACCTCGTCCAAGGATGTATCGCCTGCTTCCATCTGGAACAGGGCCTGTACCGCATAAAGCCGCGCGGCGGATTTCATTTGTCGACTGTCGGGCTTGGTCATGCTGAAGTTTTACCGTCTGTTTTGCTGGCAATGATAATATGTTCGGAAGCGGGTTTGAAACCGATCCCCTTGGCGGGCTTATTGAAGCGTTTGCTTAGCGCAATCAAGTGCAAAGCGGCATTTGCCGCGCCGCCGCCTTTGTTTTGCCCCTGATGATCGGCGCGTACTTCTGCCTGTTGGCGGTTTTCGACGGTGAGAATGCCGTTGCCGAGACAAAGCCCCTGCAATCCCAGCTCTGACAACCCGCGCGAGCTGTCGTTGCAAACCGTGTCGTAATGGGTGGTTTCGCCGCGAATGATGCAACCCAAAGCGACATAGCCTTGATATGTATTGCCGTTGCTGGCCAGCCGAATGGCGATCGGGACTTCCAAGGCCCCTGGTACTTCGGCCACATCATATGTTGCCCCCGCTGCGGTCACAGCCGCCTTTGCCCCGGCCAGAAGATTATCGGCGATATCCTTGTAATACGGTGAAATCACGATCAGCAGATGCGGTGTATCGGTGTCGAATATGGGCGCCGGCAGACTGTAGTGGCTTTCAGTTTGAGCCATCGGTTAATCCTTTGTAATTGGCAGTGTGCCAATGATTTCAAGGTGATAGGCGTCTAGTCCGATAAATTTTGGCAACGGGGTGTCGGTTAGAAGAGTGATTTTGGTCAACCCCAGTGTCGACATGATCTGTGCGCCTAGGCCAGTGTGGCGCAAGGTGCGCGGATGGTTCTCTTCCTGTGTCGGCAAAACCGCATCGAGATCGCGAAACAATACCACAACACCGCGTCCGACATCGGCGATACGAAGCATGGCGGCAGATAGTTTGTCGGCTGCGCTGGGGCCAAGGCCAAGGGTGTCTTCGTATATATTCTGGGCATGGGTGCGCACCAACACCGGTTCAGCCGTGGTAATATCGCCTTTGACCAGCACCACATGTTCGGCCCCGTCGGTCTGGTCGGTGAAGACCCGCAATTGCCAGTCGCCGCCATAGCTGGATGTCACCATGCGGTTATCGGTTTCGCGCACCAAGTTGTCATAGCGCAAGCGGTAAGCGATCAGATCGGATATGGTGCCGATTTTCAGTTCGTGCTTTTGGGCAAATGTAATCAGATCTGGCAATCGTGCCATGGTGCCGTCTTCATTCATGATCTCGCAGATCACGCCGGACGGGTTCAACCCCGCAAGACGGGCAACATCGACGGCAGCTTCGGTATGGCCGGCACGTACCAATACGCCGCCTTCACGGGCGCGCAGCGGAAAAACATGGCCGGGTGTGGCAATGTCTTGCTCGCGCACCTGCGGGTTGATCGCAACCGAAACCGTATGGGCGCGGTCATGGGCCGATATGCCCGTGGTCACACCTTCGCGGGCCTCGATCGATACGGTAAAAGGGGTTTCGTGGCGGGACGAGTTGGAACTTGTCATCATCGGCACGCCAAGGCGGTCGATCTGTTCGCCTGTTAGGGTTAGGCAGATCAATCCGCGCCCGTGCGTGGCCATGAAATTCACCGCTTCTGGTGTGGCCATTTGCGCCGGGATTACCAAGTCGCCCTCGTTTTCGCGGTCTTCATGGTCCACAAGGATGAACATACGCCCGTTGCGGGCGTCCTCGATGATGTCTTCAATGGGCGAGATGATAGTCGTCATTTAGCTGCCTTGCATGTCTTTCAGCCGCGCCACATAGCGGGCTAATGTGTCTATTTCCAGATTAATCGGGTCGCCAACGGCCAGATCACCCCAAGTGGTTTCGGATTTGGTGTGGGGAATAAAATTTATGCCAAAGCAGGTGCCGTCCACCCCGTTGACGGTTAGCGATGTGCCGTTAAGTGCCACCGAACCTTTGGTGGCGATGAATTTTGCCAAGGCTGCGGGGGCCTCAAAGGTCACGCGGGTGCTGTCGCCCTCATTGCGTATGGCTGTGACGGTTGCCACCCCGTCGACATGGCCCGATACGATATGGCCGCCCAATTCGTCACCGACTTTCAAGGCCCGTTCCAGATTGATCTTGGCACCCACCTGCCATTTGGCCCCGATGTTGGTTTTTGATGTGGTCTCGGCGGAAATATCCACGTCAAACCAGTTTTGCGCCCCGTCAGCACCCTTTTCAATCACGGTTAAACAAACCCCGCTGCACGCGATAGAGGCGCCGATATCGATGCTGTTATGGTCATAATTGGTATTGATACGCGCCCGTAAATCGCCGCGTTGTTCCAGTTTGGAAAGACTGCCGATATCGGTTACAATTCCTGTGAACATGAGCTTATCCTTAGGTGCGGGGCAAGTGGGTTGTTTCTGTCATTTCGTTACCCGCAAGGGTGCGGGGAGTCAAATAGGATCAAAAGCTGTAAAGCATCTGTTTTACTTACCATAATAGCAAAAATCCGCTATGGGGTGAGTCTCAACCGTTAATATTTACTTGCTGACAGGAAGAGAATGCCAAAAATAAAAAATGTTGAACGGAAGTTTTTGTTTTTACAGGGGCCGCACGGGCCGTTTCAGTATCATTTTGCCAAACGGCTGATGGCGCGCGGGGCCACGGTTCATAAAATTTGCTTTAATGCAGGCGACTGTTTTTTCTGGCGCAATGCCGCGACGCGTTCAAGTTTCACTGCAAAAAGTGAGGACTGGCCCGATTTTATCGCGCAGAGCTTGGCGCAAAACTATACCGATCTGGTGATTTACGGCGATAATCGCCCGGTTCATGTTGCGGCTGCAAAATGCGCAAAATCGTTGGGCATTACGGTGCATTATCTGGAAGAGGGCTATTTGCGGCCTTATTGGGCGACCTATGAGCGGGGCGGGGTGAACGGTGCATCTTGTTTGGTGGATACCTCTGTCAAGCAAATGCGCACGGCTTTGAAAGGGGTTGAATTGCAACAACCCTCGGCCCCGGTGCGCTGGGGGGATATGCGTCAGCATATTTTGCTGGGCGCGATTTACCATTGGCATGTGATGTTTCAAAATGGCGATTTTCCGAATTATCGCTCGCACCGGGATAATTCGGTTCGTAGCGAGTTCCGTTTGCATTTCAGGAAGCTTTTGAACCGCATTCCGCATGTCATTCAACGTAATGTTAGCACCAGACGGCTTATTGCAAGTGGTGTGCGTTATCATTTGGGCGTTTTGCAACTTAGTCATGATGCATCCATACGCAGCTACAGCAAATATACCGGCATGGATGCCTTCATGCGTGATTGTGTGGAAAGTTTTGCCAAGCATGCCCCAATACACCACCATTTGGTGTTTAAGGCCCACCCGCTAGAGGATGAGCGCAAGCCTTTGGCGCGGGTGGCGGCCGATTTGGCCCGTGAATTCAATGTCGAGGGACGCATTCACTATATCCGTGGCGGTAAACTGGCCAAGATACTGGACTTTGCTTCCAGTGTTGTGACCATCAACTCGACGGCGGCACAACAGGCTTTATGGCGGGGTTTGCCGCTGAAAGCACTGGGCCAGAGTGTTTATAACAAGCCTGAATTCACTTCAAATCAGGAATTGGGCAAATTTTTTGCCGATCCGAAAAAGCCCGATTTGGCGGCTTACCGCTATTACCGGCAGTATTTATTGGCGACGTCGCAAATACCGGGTGGGTATTATTCGCGCA
>CAZMMG010000234.1:0-4055 GCA_964567355.1 uncultured Neptunicoccus sp. | reverse complement strand
GAGAACTATAATGCAGCTACACCGCTTTCAATTCATCCCCTTCACAATCGCCGCCATTGCCCTGTCCGCAACAGTAACTTTCGCCAGCGAAACTGGGATCGAAATTGCAGACACCAAGTTGGGGCCGGTTCTAACCAATGCAGACGGCATGACACTTTATACCTATGATAAAGATATGGGCGACAAATCCGCCTGCAATGGCGGTTGCGCAAAAAGCTGGCCACCTCTTATTGCACCGGTCGGGGCGACCCCCGATGATGACTTTACCCTGATAAAGCGAAAAAATGGCAAGATGCAGTGGGCGTATTATGGCAAGCCGCTTTATCTTTGGGTCAAAGATAAAGCCCCCGGTGATGTAACTGGTGACGGTAAGGGCAAAGTCTGGCACGCCGCCATAAAAGAGTAATTAGAGACATGCTATGACCATTTTGGACGAAATCGAGGCCGCCATTCCATCCTTGCGCCGCTATGCCCATGCATTACTGCGTGAACGGGAAGGTGCCGACGATCTTGTTCAGGATTGTCTGGAACGCGCGTTGGCCCGACGTCATCATTGGCGCGGCGACGGGCCGGTGCGGGCATGGCTGTTTCGCATTCTTTTGAACCGCTTTCGCGACAACATGCGCGGCGCGGGCACTCGCGCCCATCTTGTACCGCTTGATACAGCAATCGAACCCGCATGTCCGGGCGGGCAGGAGGCCCATCTTGCCCTGCGCGAAGTTCATGAAGCAATGGGCCGGATGCCGCCCGAGCAACGCGCGGCACTACTGCTTGTAGCCTTGGAGGGCATGAGCTTCACCCAAGCCGCCGAAGTCCTGAATATTCCGGAAGGAACATTGGCCTCTCGCCTTGGCCGTGCAAGGGCTTTCTTGCGCCAGAAAACCAACCGGTCTTGCGACAATTCAAGCACTAAAAAGGATAAGCCATTATGAGCAAAGACAGGCAAATTGATCCGCTCACGGTTTTGCGGCTTCGCCATAGCGGCACTGTTGCACAAACCGACCTTGATGCGCTTGCCGCACAAGACCCCACACTTCGTGCCCGGCTTTCAAGGTGGAACCTAGAGGACGCGGCATTGCGCACTCTTTACGGCCCAGTAGCACAAGAAACCGTTCCCGAACGGCACCGGAATATGCTGGTGGCAGCAGAAAAAAGATGGCGCCTGAACTCGGTCGTTCTGGCGCGCATTGCAGCCCTATTGCTTCTTGTCAGCCTTGCCACGGCGGCGGGTTGGAGGCTGGCACGGTTAAGCCACTCCATTCCTGTCGAAATCACACTTGCAACCGAGGCTTTGCGCGCACATGCAACCTATGCAACCGAAGTTCGGCACGCGGTCGAAGTATCCGCATCGGATAAGGAATACCTGTCAGCATGGCTATCAAAACGCCTTGGCCGCCAGATCAGCCCACCTGAATTTACAGCATACGGGTTTCATCTTATGGGGGGGCGCATTTTGCCCGGCAATTATGGCCCGGCAGCCCTGATGATTTATGAAAACAATCTCGGCCAACGTGTCTCGCTTTATATCGTGCGAAAATCGACCGAGGCCGAAACCGCATTTCGATATGTCAAAACTGATACTGCTGCCGAATTCTGGTGGGTAGACGAAGATATTGCCTGCGCTATTGCCGGCGACCTGCCACGCGAAACACTACGTAAAATCGCCGATACCGCCTATAATCAGCTTATTCAACCATCCTAGGGCCAGAATACATCAATCACCCAAAGCGATAATCTCGCGGCGGAAGAATTCCAGATCAACCGTATCGGGCGCTTTTTCAAAGTTTCGCGCCGCCATATGACCACTATAAACCGCATCCGCAATCAGGCCCGGCATTGCTGCATCCCCAAGCAATTCAAGCGTATTTATATCCGCATTACCCGCCTGCTTTTCAGCCCTCAGACTATCATAAAGCGCGGTTTGACGCACCCGTTCGGTAACCAGAACCACTGCCCCGCACTCAAGGTTCTGTTCTTGACCGGAATAAACGCATGAGACTGCACAACCGCCATCCGTAACACGGGCCAATTTCAACCCCATTTTCAAAACCACACCGCGCTCAATAAGGCTTTTTTGGATGTGCGATTGTTCCAACGTATGTTCCGTCCATGGCGACACCATGCTGGCAGGGCTTACAAAAATCACCTCATAGCCCAATTCGCTTAAATTCTCGGCAAGAACCCCGCCAAGGTAAATCTGGTCATCATCATATATAACGACAGGGCCGCTCTTCGGTAGCGTTCCGGCAAAAATATCATCCGGCGTCAAAACCTGCATATGTTGCGAAATATCCGTAAGGTGGCGATTGCTGCGCCCAACCCCGTCGCGACGCCAAACCGCCCCGGTTGCGATAAAGACATTGGCGATGCCCAACTCTGCGACGGCACCCGCATCAAGCGCACTTTCGGTGAACAACTGAACATTTGCGCGTTGCTGTAAATCATAAATCCGGTGGTCAACCACACGTTTCCACGATCCTAACCCCGGCAAACGCGACTCGGATAGAACACGGCCCCCAAGTTCGGCACCAGCCTCTGCCAGCGTGACATTATAGCCGCGTTTGGCCAGTTGCATGGCACATTCCAGACCCGCAGGGCCGGCCCCGATAACAACAGCCTCTTCTTGCATACCTTTCGGTTCAATCTTCTCGGGATGCCAACCACGACGCCATTCTTCGCCCATCGTCGGGTTTTGTGTGCAACGAATGGGAATGTTGAGATTATCGCAAGAAACGCAAATATTACAGCCAATGCATTCGCGGATTTCCTCGATACGGCCTTGCTTGATTTTCTCGGGCAGAAACGGATCAGCAATAGAAGGCCGGGCTGCGCCGATAAAATCAACGATCCCGCGTTTCACCATCGACACCATCATATCGGGCGAGGTGAAGCGGCCCACAGCCACAACCGGCTTTGTCGTCACTTGTTTGACAAATTCGATATAGGGCGTTTGATAACCGTCATTCGGCTCGAAACGCGTAGTTGCGGAATCGTTGGCCCAATCCGAGACATTCACGTCCCAAAGATCAGGCAATTCGGCTAGCATCTCAACCACTTCCCGCCCCTCTTCTGCGGCTTGCATCCCGTCGGTGCCAAGCATCTCGTCCACCGCAAAGCGAAAGGCAACAGCGCATCTGTCGCCCACTTCCTCTTTGGTTTCCTCGATCAATTCACGGATCAAACGCACCCGGTTTTCCAGACACCCGCCATATTCATCCATCCGGTCATTGCTGTTTGGCCGCAAAAAGTGATGTGCCAATGTCATGTTGTGACCGGCATAGACATAGACAATATCAAATCCGGCTTCCATTGAACGCCTTGCAGCCGCCCTGTGCCAGCGGCGCAAGGCACGAATATCGGACTTATCCATTGCCCGGGCCTGTTTAGGCAAGGCGAAATCAACCGACATATCAGTGGGCGCGAATACCGGAGCACGCGTATATAAGTTGGCAGCATGATTGCCGTTATGCGCCAGCTCGATCGCCGCCAATGCGCCTTTTTCATGAACTGCATCGGTCATCAAACGCAGTGCGGGAATGTCGCGCGCATCCCATAGCCTGCTTTCGGGAAACGGCGTCAAGTCGGAACTCGGGTGAATTTCGGTCTCCTGATTGGACACCACCGCCCAACCGCCCTCGGCCTTCATGGCGCGTGTCGCGGCATCTGCCTGCGGCCTTAAATGACCCATGCCGGTGCAATGCGGAACTTGGTAAAACCTGTTTCGCGCCGTAACAGGGCCAATTTTCACAGGTTCAAACAGGATTGAGTATCTATTATCCGTCAAATTTCAAACTCCAGCAGCTAGGGCCTGTTGAGGTCTACCACATCACATCAGTTTATCCAGTTTCGTGTCAAACCGCCACAGCGCCGAACCAAGACCCGACCAAAGCCGTGGCTGCCATTGCAACCGCACCCCAGAATGTGACCCGCAGAACAGCCCGCCAAACCGGTGCCCCTCCGGTACGCGCCGATACTGCGCCCAACAAAGCCAGTGCCAGCAATGACACAACCGTAGTTACCAAACCGACTGTATTGCCAGTCGTGGTGACCAAAGC
>CAZMMG010000233.1:0-4059 GCA_964567355.1 uncultured Neptunicoccus sp. | reverse complement strand
TGCGCGATTATATCCATGTGGTTGATCTGGCCCGCGCCCATGTAGCCGCAATAAGCTTTGCCGAGCAACATGAGGGTTGGGAGGCGGTTAATGTGGGAACAGGGCAGGGCGCGTCGGTTTTGGACGTTGTAAAAACGTTTGAGACCGCCTCAGGGGTTTTGATACCTTATGAAATGACGCAGAGGCGCCCGGGTGATGTGGCGACTTATTATGCGCAAGTGACTAAAGCGCGGGCTGTTTTAGGCTGGCAGGCAGTGTATGATCTGGCGGATATGTGTGCAAGTGCCTGGAAATGGCAAAGCCAAAATCCGAACGGATATAACGATTAAGCGGCCGAATAATTGCGCCGTTGAAGCGGGATAGCCCCATCCATCCGCTCGATGTAATACCAGTCGTCTTCGTAGCTGTAGGTAAGTTCCTGTATGCGCTCTTGTGACCATTCGGGGATTTTGGCCGGTTCGGTTGTGCTACGATCCTTTTCCAAAAACAAATTTTTAAGGGTTTCAAGTTCGGCGGGTGATTTGACTGGGTGTTTTTGTGTGTATTTGTAAAATAACAGTGCGGTTTGCAGTTTTACATCCGATGCTGGCTTTTGGGCGGGTGCGGCTAAATCCTGATATTTTGGCGTGTTTGTTATCGCTCCGATAATATCACGCCATATATAGGCATAATCTTCATATCGCCAAATTGTTGCGGGCAGGGGGGTGCCGCGTCCCTGAGCGCGGTCGATGAAGTTTGACCAAAGCAGGTCTTCCAGGTTTATGGTAGTTAGAAAATCAGCAAAACTGCCGGAAACATTATTGAAAAACCGGTCGGAATATAGTGCTGGAATAAAATCGGCAATATTTCGGGTTTCAATAAAAAGCTGTAGATCCAGGTCGCCCGATATGTTTTGAATTTGCTTGATAAAGCCCCCCGGCCTAGGAAAAAACAGCTCTTTTTCAAAGGGACGGTGCTCCTGACCTATAATGCGGTTATCAACTATGACAAGTTTATCAGGGTGATGCATGCCGGTGAAACGTTTAACCAGCTCGGTTCTGACGGCCTCGACATTGCCACCTTGTTGAATGGCTTTAGAGGCTCTGAATATGCTGGGATAAATATCATCAGTCGAAGGGAAAAATGCAATATTTTCAGCGGCAAGTGCGGCTTTGTTTTCTTGTAGGGCATTGACAAAATGTCCGGTCGTTGCCTGGTGGCCGCCGATATAAAGTCTGATCTCCATTTTATGCCCTTTGTCGTAATGCCCGTTAAGGGTTTGGTGTAATTATATAACCTGTGTTTAAGATAAGTGTAGCATGGCGGTTTATTTTTTTGAATTTTCTGCCGATTTAATCAAGGATGCCATTTGTCGCGCGAGTTTGGCAAAACCTTGCTGTTTGGTATGTTCAAGAACCTTTCGCGCCAGAGCAGGGTGGTTGCGTTCCAGTGCCAAATTTGCCAATTCGCGCAAATAACGGGCAAAGCTGCGCCGTTTGCGTAGAAGTTGGTAAAAAGTTGTGTCGTCCAGCGTGCCGTTGATACATTTTTGGGCAATTTCGCTTAATATCCCCATCTGATGCAGCGATGACCCCAGCCGGTGGCCCAAGTGCGGACAGCGCCAGAATTTTACGTTTTTGCCAGTGAAGCGGGCGGCGTGGGCCGCGTCCGGTTTGACATAAGGGTCATACATGATGTGCACTGTTTCGGCGGCATCGCTGACAAGGCTTGCGTCACCGTAGGCCCCGGAAAAATCGCGGTTCCAAACGGTTTTATAGCGCATTTCCCAAGGGACAATCGATTTATCCAATGTGGATTGCGGGCTGATAGCGAACACGGTGGCCCCGTTTGCGGCGGATGAATAGGCGGCGGCGCCGTAGCCGCCCATCGAGGCGCCGTAAAACACGACGCGGGTGAATTGTTTGAAAAAGCCGGATTTTTTCAGGCGGTCGAATTCTGTTGTGACGGCATCGTCGCGAAACCATGTCCAGCCGTTGGCCATGACGCCGAGCATCGACCAGTTTTGCGCCTCGATAAACTCAAACCCCCAAGGTCTGCGGGTGTCGCGTTTGGTCATCGCAATATCGAGGTTGTCAAAGGTCACAACCAGAGTTTTCCCGCGCGGAACATACAGAAAGGAATGTTCGCCCAGATCGGTGAAAAAACCGTCTTTGCCAGCCAAATCCTTGGCAATGGCCGACCATTGTTGATCCGATTGCAGGGCCTTGGGTTCCAGTGATAAAATTGCCAGACCGATATTTTGGGACGTGACATCGATCAGCGTATTGCAGCTGCCATATTGATTAAGAAAAGGGTAGCTGCCCGAGCCTTTTTTGATGGTGATCACCAGGCGGGACATCGGGTGCAGGGCTTTGCTTAGCAGCTTGTCGATAAACTTGATTTTCAGACGGGTGCCAAAATTATTGACCGAAGCCATCACATCATATGTTCTTAGATCAGAGTTATGTTTGATCATGTGAATTGCGGATTTGGCGACGCCTGCCTGTTGCAGATAATTGGTATATTTTTTGCGCATGTCTTTGGCGGGTTTGGTAAACTTGCCAGTATCATCCAGTGACAAAACATCAATGTCACAGCCGTAACGTTTATGCAGCGCCACAGCCAATTCGGGCGCGCCAAAGTTGATGTCGGCAAAGCGGCTGACATCGTCGACGTCCAGAGATTGTAAAATATTAGGGGTTTGCGCGGCGATCATTGTGGCATTCCAGAAATATTTTTGGCAAAGACCATCGAGTGTTTTGGCTGTTTTCGCAAAACAGTAACCTCGCCAAAGGCCTTCATGGTTTTGATCCCGCCCGAGCCTTTGCGAATGTCCAGAACAAAGCCGCCCTTGGGGGTGATTTGGGTTTCGAAAAACCCGGCATAGGTTTCCACCGGGTAATCCATGCCGCAGGAAGCCAGGCTGATTGCAAAATCGACGGGTTTGATTTTGGACAAATTCTGTTTTGACGGGTTCAGCACCTGTATTTTATGCAAAGGGACACCGTTTTTCACCAAAAACGCTTTGGTCTGGGTCAGGTTAGCCGGCTCTGCGCTGCTGACTTTGTCACCATCTATCAGGACTATATCACAAGTGTAGCGGCGATAAAGCAGCAGCGATGCAATGCCGTAACCGCATCCTATATCGGCAATTCTTCCAGGGTTTATTTTGTCGGTTTCTTTCAAAAAAATCCCGCATTCGTCACACATTGATGTCAGGGTATTTTTGGCAATATCCGCAAGCTTGAACATTGAAAAATCCAAGTCTGTGGGCGGGTTTATCGCAACATCTTTATCTTCGGGTACAGGCATCAGATAGGCGGTTTTGACCGGGTCGATATGATGTTTTTTCAGCATTTTTGAAATATAGCAGCCCTGTTCTGGCCTACCGTTATATTTGGCGGCAATGTTGCGAAACCTGCGGCCCCAAAGATGAATGGAAAGCGTATCTTTGTGGATCAGCTTTTCAACTTTGTTGATGCGGCGCGGGTTTAGCGGAAAACCGGCTTGGGGGAAGGGCAGCGGAAACAGCACATGGCCGGGCGAGGAATGTTCAATCTCGCCGGTTTCGCGTAAAAACCAGGTCAGGGCATTCGGCCCCCAAACACCCCAAGGCAACAACGAGACATGCACGCCTTCACCTTTATCTTTCAGCGCCCGCAGTTTGGCCTGTTTGGCAGGTTTGAACCACGGCGGAATGGGATATTCATCGCTGGTAAACTCAAACATCCGCGCCAGAGTTTTGCTATTTTTGGGCAGGCCCAAAACACCGTTATTGACCAGATCCGCGTCCGAAATCCAGCCATGCAGGTGGGTGTCCGGTTTTATATCCCAAGGCTGGGTGCAAAACGCGTCCGTGTCGGCCCAGATGTAATCGGTTTGTGCCAGCATGTGCAGACGAAACACATCGGCATGATAGGCGGGGCTGCCAGTTTTTGCGTGGCGGATAATCTTATCGGCGGGCAGGATTTTGTTGGCGTCTTGGATTTGCACGCCATCTGGCACGTTGGCCACGTCATCATAGTTGAAAAGCACCACTTCGTGGCCGTGATCCAGACAAGATTGCAGGCATAGCTGTTC
>CAZMMG010000232.1:0-4073 GCA_964567355.1 uncultured Neptunicoccus sp. | reverse complement strand
AAATCCATCACAGGACATGAACGTCATATTCTAACTGTATCGGTACTCAAAATGATATACGCAGGTCTCGCACCATAGGATGCTGCGACGCAGAGGAACTAGACCCTAAACCCGGTTGTATCCAAAGGCCCCAGAAACCCCTGATAAATCAGTTTTGTTGGTACTGTCTTTGCAACCGCAAAACTTGTTAAACCAGTAAACTAGTTTATTGGTTTAACAGCATCAACGGACAACATAACATATTCAGATTCTGATGCGATTTATTGTTAACTTCCACTTGCTCGAAGCCCGTTCATTCACGCCTGTATGGCGACAAATAGCCCCTCGGTCAGGCACAATCCGAAAATAAAAATGTCATACGCGCGGTGCACGGGTTGTGCGCGCCGATCATACCTCAGTTTTCGGCCTTTGCCACGACCCCCGACACACCCTCAAACGCACCTCGTTGCAGCTCCAGATACAGCACCCTATTAGGGTTCACCGGGCGGGGGAAATCCAGAAACGGGGCCACGTCGAAGCCAAAACGGTGGTAGTATGGCGCATCGCCTACCAGCAAAACACGGCCCCAACCTGCGCCCCGCGCCAGCCCCAGACTTTCGCGCATCAACAGCCCACCCAGCCCCTCGCCTTGCCGCGTGGGGTGCACCGCGACAGGGCCTAATAGCAAAGCCTTGTGTTTGGCGAGGCCCACCACAACAGGCCAGTAGCGGATAACCCCCGCCAACACGTTGTATTTATCGCGTGCGGTCAGACAAAGTTCGGACACGGGCGGCACCCCTTCGCGCAGGCGATAGGAAGACAGGGCCTCGCGCCCCGGGGCAAAGGTCAGGTCATAAAGCCCTTCGACTTCCCACATGTCATCTTCGGTTTCTGCCGCCAAACGGAACATTTCATCGCACCCTTCAGGAATCGTGAAATTCCCGATAACATGAGCCCACCCATTGAGCAATTCATCAAAAAGTAGAACAGAAATAATGTCAAACAATCCATTTCAAATCTTTCAGGTTTCTGGACACTCCAAGGGTCTTTTGGGGATTTGCAAACAACCCCGAAATGACGCAGATTTCAGGGCCATAGAGGCTTGGCAACCCGATGCGGTTGTCAGCCTGACAGAAACGACGGAGTTCCCCCAAATCAAACCGTCTTTGCCACAGCGATTTTTGGCGGCGCAGTATGATTGGCTGCACCTTCCCATTGTCGATTTTAATGTGCCGACCGCGCCAGAGCACGGGGCTTGGCAACAGGCTCTGACACGAATGATGGCGGTTCTAGATCGTGACGGCAGGGTTCTGTTGCATTGCAAGGGGGGCCGTGGGCGTTCCGGAATGGTTTTGCTTAAGCTTTTGATTTTACAAGCTGAACTTCCTGAAATCGCCCTTGGTCGTATCCGCAATATCCGCGCAGGCGCCGTCGAAACCGATGCGCAATACCACTGGGCGACAAAGCCCCTTTAACATCCATCGGCAAATGCATAAGTTGTAGAAAATCAGATCGGGAGACAGGCTTTGGAAACAGTAATCGGGGTGATGGGCGGCAGCGGAGTTTACGACATTGATGGTCTGAAAGATGCCGCATGGCAGAAAATAGACAGTCCCTTTGGCACCCCTTCCGACGACTTGCTGATCGGCCATATGAACGGCACTAAAATGGTGTTTTTACCGCGTCACGGGCGCGGCCATAGCCTTAGCCCAAGCACCGTGAACTACCGCGCCAATATCGATGCGCTGAAACGTGTTGGCGTAACGGACGTGATCTCGGTTTCCGCATGTGGCTCTTTTCGCGAAGATATGGCGCCGGGGGATTTTGTCATTGTTGACCAGTTTATCGACCGCACCATAGACCGCAAAAAATCGTTTTTTGGCACTGGCTGTGTGGCGCATGTTTCGGTCGCCCATCCCACTTGCGCACGCCTTGGGGACGCCTGTTATAAAGCGGCAACAGCGGCGGGGGTCACCGTGCATATGGGCGGCACCTATCTAGCGATGGAAGGGCCGCAGTTTTCCACCCTTGCGGAAAGCCGGATGTACCGCAATGTCTGGGGTTGTGATGTGATCGGCATGACCAATATGCCCGAAGCAAAACTAGCCCGCGAAGCCGAACTTTGCTATGCCTCGATCGCGATGATCACCGATTATGACAGTTGGCACCCCGACCACGGCGCGGTTGATATTACCAAAATTATCGCCACCCTGATGGGCAATGCAGATAAGGCCAAAGGGCTGGTCGGCAGGTTGCCTGCCCTGTTGGAAGCCAAACGCACCCCCTGCCCGCATGGCTGCGACCGGGCATTGGAATATGCCATTCTGACCCAGCCGCAAAACCGCGACCCTGCTGTCGTGGCAAAGCTTGATGCGGTTGCGGCGCGTGTACTTTAGTCTAGCCCCCATGACGCGACGGTTTGGTCTGTTTGCCTTTTGCCTTGTGGTTTTGGCCGCTTGCAGCCTGCGCGGTGCAATTAGCATTGCCCCAAAGACGGCAAAACTCAACCAAACCACCCGTATCTACGTGGCCACCACACGGCAAAAAGATAAAGCTAATATCTACAATTTCAATGGCTTACGCACATCCAAAATCACATATGCCCGCTATGATATTTCCCTGCCGCCAAACCACAGGGTTGGTAAAATAGAGTGGCCAAAGACAAAGGCAGCCCCCGACCCTGCAACCGATTTCGTTGTCGCCGATACCGAGATTTTCAAAACCCCCGCGATTTTTAAATCAAAGCTTAATGTAAGCCGAAAAATCCAACGAAACCGCGATGAGCTGGTTGTGTTTATCCACGGCTACAACAGCAATTTCGCCGAAAGCCTGTACCGTTTCGCACAAATAACAACGGATATGGATTTGGGCGGAACGCCGGTGCTTTATGCTTGGCCTACCACCGAAAAAACCTACCAATACCTGCATGACCGCGACAGTGTTCTATTTGCCCGTGACGGCTTGCAAACCTTGCTGGATCAATTGGCAAGAACCGGGGCCAAACGCATCATCCTTGTGGCCCACTCTATCGGATCGAACCTGGTGATGGAAACCCTGCGCCAGATGGCCCTGAGCAAAGATAGCCATACATCTAGCTTAATCAAAGGTGTGGTGCTGATCTCGCCCGATATCGACCAAGACCTGTTCGAGATGCAAATCCGCAGTCTCAACCCCATCCCAAAACCCTTTGTCGTGTTCAGCGACAAAAAGGATTACGCCCTGAAATTCATGTCTTTCCTAACCGGCAGACGCAACCGTGTCGGGCAAATAGTCAATGCCGATACGCTATCAAAATACGGCATAGATGTTGTCGATACCTCGGTTTATACTGATGGCGACGGCTATCTGAACCATGCGGTTGCGCTAACCTCGCCCAGTGTGATCGCGATTTTACGAAAACTATCCGTGGCAGCAGAATTGTCGCGTAAAAACGGCGGCAACCCGCGCAACCTGTTACAAAAAATGTTCAACCTAACCCCAAAAGTGACCCCATGAGCAAAAATATCCAAGACTATATCCGTACCATCCCCGATTTCCCGCATCAAGGTATTCTATTTCGCGATGTGACCACACTTTTTGGCAGTGCCCAAGGGCTGCGGCTAGCGATTGCCGAAACCGTGGCGGCGCTGAAAGACCTGAAAATCGACAAGGTCGCGGGGCTGGAAGCGCGTGGTTTTATCATGGGCGGTGCGGTGGCCCAATCGCTGGGTGTGGGATTCGTTCCTATCCGCAAGAAGGGCAAGCTACCGGGCAAAACCATCCAACAAGATTATGTGCTGGAATACGGCACCGCGACGCTGGAATTGCACGAGGATGCAATAGAGGCTGGCGACAACATATTGCTGCTTGATGATCTGATCGCCACTGGCGGCACTGCCGAAGCCGGGATCAAACTTATCGAGGCTTTGGGTGGCAAGGTGGTGCAATCGACTTTCATCATCGATCTGCCCGATCTGGGCGGGGCCGACAAGATCAAGGCTTTGGGCGTACCAGTGCATGTTCTTTGCACCTTTGATGGGCTTTAAACACGGGGCAAGACACTATGGATGACTCTACTACAGAAATTTGGTGTTGGGTGGCATTAGCCGGTGATT
>CAZMMG010000231.1:0-4094 GCA_964567355.1 uncultured Neptunicoccus sp. | reverse complement strand
TGTGGGGCGACCGGGGTGGATTAGCAGTGGCAAGGCGGTAGTCGGGCGGGTGGGGCGGGGCAGGTGCGTACGGCTTGTATGCATTTCTCGATCGTTATCGACCACGCCCCCGATTTTGCCGAAGCCTGGAATAAACGCGCCACCGTGTTCTATATGATGGGCGAATATGGCCTGTCTTTGTCCGACATTCGCCAAACGCTTTTGCTTAATCCGCGCCATTTCGGGGCGATGGCGGGTTTGGCGGCCATTTTAGAAGAGATCGACAGGCCAAAAGACGCTTTGGAGATTTATCAGCGTGCTTTTAAGGTGCATCCGCATCAGGTTGGTATTAAAGACGCCATTGAAAGACTGAAGGCCAAGGTTAAAGGCACTGCAATTTAGGATAAATCACAATGCCCCTCAGGTCGCGTATTTGCGCGGTGCTTGGCCCGACCAACACCGGCAAAACCCATTATGCCATTGAACGGATGCTGGCTTACCGCAGCGGTGTGATAGGCCTGCCGCTGCGTCTGTTGGCGCGCGAGGTTTATGACCGTATCGTGGCCAAGCGTGGCCCGTCGGTGGTGGCCCTTGTCACTGGTGAAGAACGCATTGTGCCGCCGCGTGCGGCCTATTGGGTCTGCACCGTGGAAGCAATGCCGCTGGATTTGGGGGTGGAATTTGTTGCCATCGACGAGGTGCAGCTTTGCGCCGATCCCGAACGCGGCCATGTGTTCACCAACCGTCTTTTGCACCTGCGCGGCCTGTCGGAAACCTTGTTTCTAGGCTCGGATGCGATGTGGGGGGTGATCGCAAAACTGGTGCCCGAGGCGGATTTTATGCGCCGCGAGCGGTTTTCGACCTTGAGTTACACGGGCAGCAAGAAAATCTCGCGCATGCCGGCACGTTCTGCCCTTGTCGGGTTTTCGGTCGATAATGTCTATTCCATCGCCGAACTTTTGCGCCGTCAAAAGGGTGGTGCTGCGGTGGTGATGGGGGCTTTGTCGCCGCGTGCGCGAAACGCACAGGTTGAAATGTATCAAAACGGCGATGTGGATTATCTGGTGGCGACCGACGCCATCGGTATGGGGCTGAATCTGGACATTGATCATGTGGCTTTTTCCGGCTTGTCCAAGTTCGACGGCCATAAAATGCGCCGGCTGATGCCCAACGAGCTGGCCCAAATTGCTGGCCGTGCAGGGCGTTACCTTAGTCCCGGCAGTTTTGGGGTGACGGGCGAGGCGCGGCCTTTGGAAGACGAAGTGGTTGAAGCCATCGAGGCGCACCGCTTTACGCCCGTAAAAAAACTGCAATGGCGCAATGCGCGACTTGAATTTGGCAGCACGCAAACATTGCTGCACTCATTGGAGCAGCCTAGTGACAACCCCTTGTTGGTAAAAGCCCGCGAAGCAGGCGACCATCTGACCCTGCGCAGCCTGTCGGAACTGCCCGAGATCAAAGACCGGGTGCGCAATCCGCGTGATGTGAAATTGCTGTGGCAGGCCTGCCAATTACCTGACTTCAGGCAGGTGTCGCACGCGGAACATGTTTCTATTGTCGGCAAGATATTCGAGCACCTGGCAGATGCGGGCGAAATTCCGACCGCGTGGTTTGCAGAGCGCGTGCGGCACATTGATAAGACAGCGGGTGACATAGACGCTTTGTCCAAAAGACTGGCCTATATCCGCACATGGACCTATGTCACCCAAAGAAAAGGCTGGTTAATGGACGAAAACTATTGGCGAGACGAAACCCGTGCAGTAGAAGATCGCCTATCAGATGCGCTTCATAGTGCATTAACCAAACGATTTGTCGACCGGCGTACCTCGATTTTGATGCGCCGATTGAAGCAAAAGGAGGCCCTGGTGGCTGAAGTAAACAAAGACGGCGAAGTGACCATAGAGGGTGAATTCGTAGGCAAATTAACCGCGTTCCAGTTCCAGTTGGACAAAACCGCCGATGCGGATCAGGCCAAAACCCTGAAAGCTGCGGCCTATCAGGCGTTGCAGCCGGAATTCAGCCTGCGGTCCGACCGATTCTACAATGCGCCCGACACCGAGTTTGATTTCACCGAGCAAGGCGGTCTGATGTGGGGGGAGCATGCGGTTGGCAAGCTGGTCAAGGGGGATGATATCATGTCGCCCGCGATCAAGGTGTTTATCGATGACGAGGCCGGCGAGGCAGTGGCCGATAAGGTTCGCAAGCGCCTAGGCCATTTCATCGACCGTAAAATCGCCGCCGCCTTTGAACATCTGATCACAATGCAAAACGATGAAACCCTGCCGGGCCTTGCCAAAGGCGTGGCATTTCGTTTGGCTGAAAGTCTGGGCGTCATTCCGCGTTCTGCCATTACCGCCGACATCAAGGCGCTGGATCAGGATCAGCGTGGTACCCTACGCAAACATGGCATTCGTTTCGGCCAATATACCATCTTTCACCACCTGATGCTAAAACCCGCGCCGACAAGACTGCGGCTGGTGTTGTGGTCTTTGTTTGAAGGCTTGGACGAATTCCCCGAAGCCCCGCCTGCGGGGTTGGTCACGGTGCCTGCGGTTCTGGATGCGCCCAAGGGCTATTACCCGCGTGCGGGCTACCGTCTGGCGGGGACACGCGCCATTCGCATCGATATGTTGGAACGTCTTGCCGATATGATCCGCGCATTTGATGTCAAAGCGGGTTTTGAAGCCAACCCCGATATGCTGTCGATCACCGGTATGACTTTGGAGCAATTCGCCGAGTTGATGCAAGGTTTGGGCTACCATGCGGAAAAAGGTGAACGCGACAAGGTAAAACATGTGGCTGAGGTCAATCCTGAAGCTGAAGCCAAGTCTGAGGTCTCCGCACTCGAGGAAACTGTACCGCCAGCAGCCAAGGAAGAAACTGCGCCCAAAACGGTCGAAGATGAGGACAGCAAAGAAGTATTTTACACTTTTAAATGGGTACCCAAAGCACGACCAATAGCAAAACCGCAAGCGCATCGTGGCAAGCCACAAAAGCCCAAAGCCAAACCAAAAGGCCAGCAACGTCATTCTGCGGCGCCTCCACGCAAGGAAAAGCCGATTGATCCAGACAATCCTTTTGCGGCGTTGATGGCTTTGAAGAATAAAACCTAAGCCGGCATGGCGCAAACCCAGCGTATTGATAAATGGCTGTGGTGTGCGCGGTTCTATAAATCGCGCAGCCTATGTGCCAAGCAGGTGAATGAGGGTAAGCTCTGTGTCAACGATGTAAAAATCAGTAAACCCGCGCACGGGGTTGTCGTGGGTGATGTGCTGACCTTCATCAAAGCCGATCAGGCGCGGGTGATCACGGTTTTGGATTTGGGGACAAGACGGGGGTCTGCCCCTGAAGCTCAATTGCTTTACAAAGACAGCTCGCCCCCGCGCGTTCAAAAGAAATTTATTCCGCCCAATCCTAAATATGAAGGAAAAGGGCGGCCAAATCGCAAAGATAGGCGTCAGAGTGCCGCTTTTGATGCAAAGTATCTTGATTGATCTCAAACTGGCCCATATAGGAACGTGAAAGACCACATTAAAGACATTAGGATCTGATCCCATGACGTATATTGTCAACGACGCCTGTATCGCCTGCAAATACACCGACTGTGTAGAAGTTTGCCCAGTGGATTGCTTTTATGAAGGTGAAAATATGCTGGTCATTCATCCCGATGAATGCATCGATTGCGGGGTTTGTGAGCCGGAATGCCCGGCCGATGCGATCCGTCCGGATACCGAGCCCGATATGGAAAAATGGGTAGAATTCAACCGTGAATACTCGGAAAAATGGCCGGTGATCATCACCAAGAAAGATCCCCTGCCTGAAGCCGAAGAACGCGATGGTGAAGCGGGCAAGCTGGATAAATATTTTTCGCCGACACCGGGTGAAGGTGGTTAAGTCACACGATTCGCTGCCGGATTTCATATCTTTGCATTGAAATGATAAAACCCCTTGTTTTATTGGGCTCTGACGGTTTTTCAAGGCTATGGGAAAAGGTCAGCTTTTGTGATATACTATGTGCAAAGCAAAACAGGATAATACGTCAGTATATGGCACTGAAATTCTAAATTTTTCCACCACGTTAAGATGTTCTAGTCACAGGGCACCCCCCTCTGTAT
>CAZMMG010000230.1:0-4097 GCA_964567355.1 uncultured Neptunicoccus sp. | reverse complement strand
TTCGATGCTTGTAGTAGTTGTTTTTTGGTTATCTGTTGTTTTTTTCATGCAGAGGACTGCTTATGAGATTCGTCTTATTCTCGTGGGCTCGGAGATTTGTATAAGAGACTGGTTTAAATTCTGTCCCTCGTTCCACGACTGCACCCAAAGATTTCTTTGGGTGCTTTTTTGTAATGCTGATCCCGGTTATTTGATCTCGAAAACCAGTGTCACAGAAGAACGCACCCCCAGCTCTCCACCAGCGACAGGTACCGCATCTTTCGCCATAGCCGCCATTTCCATTCGGGCCATTGGGCGCGGTTGCGGGCTGCCCTGATTTTCGCTGATGCTGATAATTCGCCCCAATTCAACCCCTGCCGCCTTGGCATAAATATCCGCCTTGGCACGGGCATCTTTCACCGCACGCTTTCGGGCCTCGTCTTGATGCGGGCGCAGTGTTTGAATGCCAAAGCTGATACTGTTGATCCGGTTGGCCCCGACTTGTGTCAATATATCCAAAATAGCCCCGATCCGGTCAAGTGCACGCACCCGCACCGTCAGCGTGTTTATCGCCTGATACCCGATGATACGCGGTGGATTGTTATTGTTGGTGTGTTGCGCCCAACGCGGGTTCAGCGACAATTGCGAGGTTTGAATGTCGCGCGGCTCTATACCGGCTGCATTTAACTGGACAAGAACCTTTTTTATGGCAGCTGAATTTACCCGCATTGCGATGGATGCTTTTTTGCTCAGGCTACTAACCCCGAGGGAAACTGTAGCCATATTGGGCATCACGAATACGGAACCGGTGCCAACAAGCGTCAGGCGGCGCAGAGTTTCTTGTGCCGGTAAAATCCTGGGCACGAGTGCCATGATGAGTGTTAAAATGATAATGCGCATATTTTATCCTTCTTGCAGACTATCCCACCTTCCCTAAATCTGGGACAGAACGCATATATATTCAAGCCACGCTGTTGAAGCGTAATATAATGATCAACCAATTTGACAAAAAAGTGGCTAGATTCAATGAAATACTGTAAAGATACATTTTATAAGTCAAACACGCGAAAACCATATGATAACTGAACCAGAACCCTTTGCGGTAGATTTGTCAAATGACGGCATTTTTCTATGGCACCGAAAACCCGCCCGGAAGTGGGAGTTTTTGGGAAGCGTACCTTTGAATTCCGGAAATTTGCGTCAACAGCTGGAAGCCTTGACACAAACGGTACTTGGCATTGATGCCCCGTCAAACGCTGCTATCGTCCGTATACCCAGTGCCGAAGTGAAAACCCTTACGGTCGCACATGACCCCGATGCACAGGCGCGTTGGGAAGTGCGAATAGTGGCGTCTCTGGAAGCAACAGCAGGTCTGTCCATCAAGGAATTGGCTTTTGATATTGACCGCAGGCACACAACACCCGATATCTGTGTCGCTTGGACCCCCATGACAGTTATCCGTCAGGCTGAAACATTTGTTCACCTTATCGGATTTGACCCGACATATTACACAACCGATCTGGACATCGCCGATTTTCCAAGAAATCCCAGTTTTCAAGTTACGAATTATCAAGCCCATCCCGATAAACACATCACGGATAGTCAAAATACACAGACCGAGATGACACCACCTGAGATTGCAAGTAGAATATCCTTACCCGCAAAGATTGTGATTGATCCAAAAGCGACGCCCCGGCTGCGCTGGTTTATTCCCTTGTTCTTTCTTATAGCAATCCTAATCGCGGCGATTTATTATTGGCCGCACATAGAAAAAAGTGCGGATTCAGCGCCAGTTTTGCAAAAAAGCAGCTATTTATTGCCATCGTATCAAAATCCCATGCGATTCACTTTGAAAAAGGTAAGGCAATCTTATAGTTAAAGGCTCATATTGGGATCCCAAAGTTTACGACCACGAAAGCTGACATCATCCGATGAGCACATCAGATACGAAATATGCAATTGAGTTATCCAATGAGGGTGTCTCTTTGTGGCTTCGCGGAACCGATGGGCGCTTTAATCTATTGGGTCAAGCCGCCCTTGATGATCCTAATTTTTCCGAAAAAATTGGGAAGATCAAAAAAAATCATGTTCGCAAAGATGGCAGTAAACTTCTTGCCCAAGTGCGCATTCCCCAATCCGAAGTATTTATCTCGGAACTCGATCTTGCGCCGGGAGCAGACGATGCGGCCAGATCAAAAATCAACCGTTTCCTTGAAGCAAAAACACCTTATGATGCCAACGATCTGGTCATAGATCAGATCACAAACCCGGCTTCCGGTAAAACTTATTTGGCGGCGGTGACAAAACAAACTCTGAATGAGGCCAAGGATTTTATTTCCAGCTACGGGTTTAAGGCGGCTTACTACACAACAAAGCTTGATAAAACCGATTTCCCCCGAGAACCGCGATTCTATGACGGCGATCATCCAGCTATCGCCCTGCCTGCCCAGTCAAAAAAACAACCGCGCCCGATCTCTGATGTACCACCACTGGCAAAAAGCACTTTGCAAAAAGAACAATCGCCGCGGGAAACACCATTAAGCGCACCAGAAAAAGCCCGTTTGAGCGGCTTTACAACCGTGCGCAACAAGCTATTGGCCACACCGGGTAAACAACCCGATAGCACTGGTTTCATACCCGCACCACCAAGACCGCCCTCACCCGCCATCCACAATCGCATTTCCATCGGTCTGCCCAAGAAAAAAACGCACCCCCCAGTTTCACCAACGACCCCGGTTACGGGATCGTTGAAAATGCCTCAAGGGGACGCAAATACGATTAGCAAGACTGGTTTTTTCAATCTCCGCATCATTTTCCTAATGGTCATGGTCGTTGTTTTTGCCGCTTTGTATTGGTTTTATATCACCCTGTTTGATGGCAAAGAAGAAATTTCGCGGCTACAACAAATTTCCGATACTGCACCTGTTGCGTTATCTCTACCACGGGAATTGAGCTATCAAAAATCACCGGATACCGCCCCCTATGTGGACAGCAAGGCTAGTGTCGCCCCGCCCCGAAATTCAACTTCCAAAACCGGGGTCACCCTGGCCAAACCAGAACCGCTTGAAACCGCAGAAGACAAAAATAATATCCTGGCTGGAAGGATTGCAACCCTAGAAAAACCACTGGCAATACCAGTTCAGCCTGCCCCGACAGCGCCTGAAGCCACGCAAGAACCTGCGTCCCCCACGACTGCTGCCACTGCAGAGCTGACCCCGACCAAAGAAGGCACCGCAGGGCCTGAGGGGATCACATTATATCTGGGGCAGCCCGATATAATTCCGCCCCACCGCGAGCAGTTGAAAGTATCAACTGACCCGCTGAAAAACATCCTGCCCAAAATGCGCCCAGCGGGGGTTGCAGTGATTGCCGAAGACTTGAAAAACTCTTTACTTATCAAAGCCGACCCCGACCTTGCCGACTCCAAGCCCAAACTCAGGCCCACCGGTTTGGCGACCGCCATCACGCAAACCGTCAACCCTTCCGAAATCGACACAGCCGTTCAACAGGCAAACAATGGCAGCGTGCGCCCCCGTACACGCCCCAAAAGCCTGACTTCGACAATTGCAAACAGTGACACATCCGTTCAGATAGCCGCAATATCCCCCGACAGTGCGCGCGGCACATCGGTTGCAAGCCCCGGGGCATCCCCTATAAACATCCAGAAGGAAGCAACCGAGAAAACAGGTCTGCACAAAAGACGCATGTTGCTAATCGGGGTGTTTGGCTCGGCTGCGACAAGGCGCGCGATGTTGCGGATGCCAAGTGGCCGGTTTGTAACGGTAAAACCGGGGCAGAAAATCAGCGGATGGAAAGTTGCCGCCATTGGTGAAAGTTCGGTTCGGATCACTAAAGGCAGCCGCAATCAGGTTTTACGGATGCCCAAATAGCTTATAACAACAGGGTCGAGGCCAGTGCCAAGAATGCAAAAAACCCCACAATGTCGGTGACAGTGGTCACAAAAGCCCCGGATGCCAGTGCAGGGTCAATCCCGACCTTATCCAGCCCCAAAGGCACCAATATCCCCGCAAGACCAGCAACCACCAGATTGCCGACCATCGCCAGCCCTAAAACCAGACCCAGCATCGGCAGCGCATACCAGTAATACCCAATTACGC
>CAZMMG010000229.1:0-4101 GCA_964567355.1 uncultured Neptunicoccus sp. | reverse complement strand
CCTTTAAATCGTGTGCCAAATACGTTGATAATTCATCATTGCAAATATATTCGGAAATGTTTTGTTCTATAAACACCACATTTTTTAGCTTAAAGCTTTCGGCCTTTTTTCTTGCTTGATTCAACATTCCCTTAGAGGGCTCCACTGCAATAACAGTACCATTTTTTCCAACAGATCGACTTAATGCTTCTAAATTCAAGCCTGTTCCACATCCCAAATCAACAACCGTATCACCGGGCGTTATATTCAGTTTAGAAATCGCTTCCGAACGTATTTTTTTATAGGGTAATACTGCAAAATAATCATAAATATTCGAGATACTATTATACCAAAAATGTTGATCCATTCCGTTACCTATGCGTGAGACATATTATATACCATATTTGGTGTGTAGCCAAATTTGCGTTTTATTAAATATGACAAGGGTGGTCGAATGTTCAAGGCTTCGCCTGATCGGTAATCACCGCCAGAACTTCCTTGGCCCAGTCGCCGATGATCGGGATGAAATCGATGCCGTGTAAGAAATAGACCAGAACGGATACCAGAACAGTGGCGCCCAGAACTGATCCCAGACCAAAGGCTAAACCGCGCATGAAATTGAACCAGATCAGTTTTGGCAGCGAGTTGTGCATACGGATAAACCGGTGGCTGTTCATCTTGTGAACTTCCGCCTGTAATGACGCCAGATCATCATGCCATTGTTCGTCGCTCAATATTCCACCCCTATCTGTGCCTTAACACCCGACCTGAACGGATGCTTTATCAGTTCCATTTCGGTCACCAGATCGGCGATTTCGATCAATTCGGGTTTGGCGTTACGACCGGTCAGAACCACATGGGTCATGTGGGGTTTTTGGGTGGCAAGGAATTCGACCACCTCGTCAATATCCACATAATCATAGCGAATGGCGATGTTGATCTCGTCCAGAAGCACCATGGAATTGCGCTCGTCCAGGATCAGTTCCTTGGCCTTGGCCCATGCGGCTTGCGCCATTTCGGTGTCGCGGGTTCTATCCTGGGTTTCCCAAGTGAAACCTTCACCCATGGTGTGAAAGGAACACAGATCGGTGTGGTTTTTCAGGATCAAATCACGCTCGCCTGTTGACATACCGCCCTTGATGAATTGCACCACGGCGGATTTCATGCCGTGGGCAATATGGCGAAAAATCATCCCGAACGCGGCGGATGATTTGCCCTTGCCCTTGCCAGTATGGACAATGATCAGACCTTTTTGTTCGGTCTTGGTGGCCATAATTTTATCGCGCGCGACTTTTTTCTTGGCCATTTTCATCGCGTGGCGTTCGGTGTCAGCGGTCATATGTGCAGCCTTTACGTTTTGGAATGGGGGTATTTTGGCAGATCGTCGTGAATATGCAACCAGTCTAATTTACCGTCATAATGCACGTGGAATTCCGGCCTGAAATCTTGCGGATTTTCCAGACTTGCGGCGTATAGATGAATTTCACCAACGTAATGTTCCGCCTGAAATGCCATCGGCGTGCCGCAGGTTTCGCAGAAATGTCGCGTGACAGCTTCGGATGATTGGTAGGCTTTCGGTGTGTCCCCTGTCCATTTGAAATGATCCAGTGATACACCGATAAATGCGGTAACAGGGGCAGAGCAGTTTCGCCTACAATCATCGCAATGGCAGTAACAAGCCCATGTTTCTTTGCCTGAATATTCCCAAGATGTCGCGCCGCACAGGCAGTGGCCTTTGGTCATAACAACCCCCCAATCAACGCCCGCGCCGAGTTCGATTTAGGTACCCATAATCCACGATCTATCGCCTCTTGCAAGCGTTCCGCCATCTCGCGCAGGGCGGCGGGGTTGTGCTCGGCAATGAAATCGCGGGTGTCATCATCTTCCAGAAACGCGCTATGCACCAGATCGAAATGGTGGTTTTTTACTGCCCCCGTGGTGGCGGCAAAGGCGAACAGGTAATCCAGTGTGGCGGCCATCTCGAACGCGCCTTTATAACCGTGGCGTTTGACGCCTTCGATCCATTTCGGGTTGACGACACGGGAATGTACCACGCGGCCTATTTCTTCGTCGAGCGTGCGTATAACTGGGCGTTCGGGCCGCGAATGGTCGTTGTGATAGATCGGGCGGTCAACCCCTTGCAGCGATTTTACCGCTGCCGCCGCGCCGCCTTCGAACTGGTAGTAGTCGTCGCTGTCCAACACATCATGTTCGCGGTTGTCCTGATTTTGCACAATTGCATCGACCTTTGACAACTGCGTTTCCATCGCCCCGCGCGCGCGGGTTCCTTGGGCGTCCTTGCTGTAGGCGTAGCTGCCCCATTCCAGATAAGCATCGCCCAGATCAGCCGTATCATTCCACAGGCGTTCATCAATCATCGCTTGCAACCCGGCCCCGTATGCCCCCGGTTTCGCGCCGAACACACGGTATTGTTCTTCGCCCTGTGCGTGTGCGGCGGCGGCAGGGTTCATATCGTGGGGTTCATCCAGTTCCATCACCGCGCGCGCGGCACTATCAACCAAGGCGATCAGTTGCGGGAAAGCATCGCGGAAAAACCCCGAGATGCGTAAGGTCACATCGACGCGCGGGCGATCAAGCACCGACAGCGGCAAGATTTCAAACCCCGTCACACGGCGGTTGGCACTGTCCCATTTCGGCTTGACCCCCATCAGGGCCAAAGCCTGTGCAATATCGTCGCCGCCGGTGCGCATATTGGCGGTGCCCCATGCGGTCAGCAGCATCGCACGCGGCCAGTCACCGTGGTCTTGCAAGTGGCGTTCAATCAGCAGGTTGGCGGATTTCCAGCCCAAGGCCCAAGCGGTGGGGGTGGGTACCGCGCGGCTGTCGACCGAGAAAAAATTCCGCCCCGTTGGCAGCACATCCATGCGTCCGCGCGTGGGCGCACCTGATGGAGCAGGGGCCACGAACTGCCCATTGAGGGCAGTAAGAAGCCCCTTTATTTCTGACGGGCCGCAGGCTTGCACAGTTGGGCGTACTTGGGCGTTGATGCCGTCCAGAACCGCCTGACTATGTTCACCAACGGCTTCTTGCCCGGTAATCATCAGCCCTGCCAGCAGCTCAATGCGCTCGACCGTATCGCCAGCACTGCGCCATATGTCGGGGGAAACCGCTTGCAATTCTTGTGGTTTGGTACCCGTCCATTTAGCAGCCATATCGCAATCCAGCGGATCGAAATCCAGCCCCAGATCCTTGGCAATCGCGCGTTGCAATGACGCATCCGCCCCTTTGCCCGTACCGCGCGGCACCCTTACCAAGGCCTGAATAAGATCGGCTTCCAAACCCGCTTCGGGTGATTGCCCGAAGATATGCAACCCGTCACGGATTTGCGCTTCTTTCAAATCACACAGGTATTCATCCAACTTGGCCAAATCCTGTTCTTCATCGTCACCCGTCAGCCCTGCATCTTCATCCAGCCCCGTGACCGAAGTCAGGGCCAAAATCTCGCGTCTGATGTGATTTATTCGGCGCGGATCAACCCCGGCGGCTTCATAGTACTCATCAACCAAAGCTTCCAGATCGCGCAAGGCCCCGTAGGTTTCCGCCCGGGTCATCGGCGGGGTCAGGTGGTCTATGATCACGGCGGAGGTGCGCCGTTTTGCCTGTGTACCTTCGCCCGGATCATTGACGATAAACGGATAGATATGCGGCGTTGGCCCAAGGATAACCTCGGGCATACAGACCTCGGACAGGGCCAGGGCTTTGCCCGGCAACCATTCCAGATTACCGTGCTTTCCCATGTGGATCAGTGCATGTGCGCCGAACTGATTACGCAGCCAGAAATAGAACGCAAGGTAGTTATGCGGTGGCACCAGATCGGGCGAATGGTAGGTGTCTTTGGGGTCGATATTATAACCGCGTGCGGGCTGCACGCCCACCACCACATTGCCGAAACTGAAGATCGACAGGGAAAAGCGGCCGCAATCAACTTCTCCGCGCGTATAGAACGGGTCTTGTTCGGGGGTGCCCCAACGCGCCTCAATTTTTTCGCGCACTTCCCATGGCAATTGTCCATAAGCAATCTGGTAATCCGCCATCGACATATCGACACCGCCTGTGCGGGTGGCACGGTCAGTCAGCCAGTTGGTCGGGCCGGCCATGATC
>CAZMMG010000228.1:0-4108 GCA_964567355.1 uncultured Neptunicoccus sp. | reverse complement strand
CGTTGCAGGCGGTCTTGAACGCGTAACATTCAGTTCAAGCATTTTATATGAACAAGGCACCTATGCTGAAATCGGCTACGGGATAACCACACCGAAGGTCAGCAATGCGGGTTTATCTGCAGGTTTTGGAATTGGCACAGTCGCCACGAGCTTCAACACCGTAAAAATTGGCCTCAAAACCGATATTACTGATAAAATTTCAGTTGCCCTGATGTATACCAACCAACCGGTTGGCGCCGACATCGACTATACCGTTCTTGGTATTGCAGGGGTTGTCGATGCGCAAAAAATTACTCTTCTGGGTAAATACCAGTTCAGCAAGAACGTCAGCACCTATGGCGGTGTGGTTTATCAACATGTCAGCGGTTCAGTAAGGATTGCGCCTTCTCTTGCTCTTCCTACTGGTATTGAAGTCGTCGCAAGCGGTCAATCCGAATATGGCTATGTTCTGGGTGCCGCCTATGAAATCCCCGACATCAAGCTGCGGGTTGCCTTAAGCTATGAATCCAAAATCGACTATTCCTTAGCCTCAGCGGTTACCCCAGCCCCGTTGCCTGCAACAGGCACCACAACGGCATCAACACCAGCCGCCTGGACACTTGAGTTTCAGTCGGGCATCGCCGCTAAAACCTTGGCATTCGGTAGCATTCGCTATGCAAAAAATGCTGATACATCAATCAGCCTTCCTGTTGTCGGAAAGATTACGAACTTCACAAATACAACGTCCTATGAATTGGGTTTAGCCCACAAGTTCAACGACTCGTTGGTTCTGTTCTCTTCGATTGGCTATGAAAAAGCCGATAATGTAGTGCAAAGCCTGTTTGCCCCGACAGATGGGGTGTTTAGTTTTTCCTTTGGCGGACGGCTTGACCTGAAAAAAGGCTACAAAGTCTCTGCAGGGATGACGCTTTCACGCGTGGGCGATGCAACGACCTCCCTTGGCGTCTTCAACGACAACACGGTTATGACCGCAGGGATCAAACTTTCCAAGAACTTCTAAAACAACAAACTGTTTTAACGAAAAGGCCGCTCAACAGAGCGGCCTTTTTTATTGGCATGGTCACATATTAGCATGGTCACAAAGCACAAAAAAGGCACCCGTTTAAGGGTGCCTTTATCTTTGAGAGTAGTTTGAATTTATGCAGCGTCCAAAGCCTCAACCGATTTTTTCAGCTCGTCTTTGGTAACGTCTTTATCCGTTACAGTTGCCTGTTCCAGAATGTGATCCACAACCTTGTCTTCAAACAAAGGTGCGCGGACTTGTTGTAAAGCCTGTTCATTTTTCTGAATGTATTCAAAGAACTCGCGTTCTTGCCCCGGGTATTGCTGGGCTTGTTGCATCACCGCTTGTTGCATTTCAGCATCCGTAACCGTGACCTTTTGAACCGAGCCAACTTCGGCCAGCAACAGACCCAAACGCACGCGACGTGTCGCCAGTTCTTTATGCTCGTCAGTTGTCTCAATTTCAGGGTGATCGTGGCCCTGTTCATCAGGGTGTTCTTCATGCCATAACTGATGCGCGATTTGACCGGCTTCGGTTTCAACCAGACTTGGTGGCAGCTCAAAATCAACCAGTTTGTCCAGTTCGTCCATCAATTGGCGCTTTGTCACCATCCGCGCAGCCCCGGCGTATTCAGCGCCCAAACGTTCGGTCACCTGTTTTTTCAGGTCTTCCAGACTTTCAGCACCAAATTTTTTGGCCAACTCATCGTCAATAACCGCATCAACCGAACCTTTGACTGCATTCACAGTACACTCAAATACCGCATCTTTGCCGGCCAGGGCTTCGGATGCATATTCATCGGGGAATTTCACCTTAACTTCAATGTCGTCACCGGCTTTGGCGCCGATAAGCTGTTCTTCAAAACCGGGGATAAAGCTGTTGGACCCCAGCACCAGCGGGTAATCTTCACCCTTGCCACCGTCAAAAGCTTCGCCGTCGACTTTGCCCAGGAAGTTAATCACAACCTGATCACCGTCTTTGGCTTTGGAGCCTTTTTTCTTATCGTCATAAGATGTGGCACTTGCCGCAAGATTGGCCAAAGCCTCATCTACGTCCGCATCGTCGATTTCCACGTTCAGTTTTTCCAGCTTCAGCTTGGAAAAATCGGTTTCAGGGATCGCAGGCAGACATTCATAGTTCAGCGACACTTCGATATCGTCGCCCTCTTTCCAGTCTTCCTTGGTCATCTTGATATCGGGTTGGCCCGCAGGCCTGTCACCGGATGTCTCGAAATGTTCGCTAACAGCCCCGTCAACACTTTCCTGCAAGGCCTCGCCCATCACCGAAGGGCCGAATTGTTTGCGCAGCATAGGCAGAGGTACTTTACCCTTGCGAAAGCCTTTGATCTCGACGTTTGGCTGCGCTTCTTTCAGCTTTGCCGTTACCTTATCTTCCAGCTCTTGGGCTGTGATCGTAACCGCATAGGCGCGTTTTAAACCTTCGTTCAGGGTTTCTGTAACCTGCATTATGGCGTCCTTTATATTTAAGGGGCGCATACGCATAGGTATACACCCACAAAGTATGGGTAAAAACTAGCGTCCTTCTAAGGCCAGATCAGGGGCAGTGCAAGGGGGTTTTAGGCAATTACACCCGGGCATTAGCCACGCATCGAAAACCGTGCCGACACCGGATGATGATCGGTATGCTCAAACTGTAAATCATGGGTTTTGACTGCATCCACGCGCACATTCGGCGACACCACAAAACCGTCGACAATAGATGTGTAAGTCTCGCCTTTCACATAAGGCGCGTTGATTGCCCGCAGGCTTGGCACAGTGCTGTCCGCAGCCAGCAACCAGCCCTTTGGCAAGACCGCCTGCGGAAAGTCAAAAACCTCAAACCTATCGCTTTTCTTTGCATCACTGGGAAACTCTGCATTTGCCAAGCGCATATTCCAATCGCCGCCAATAACCACATAGTTGCCCGCGTTGAATTCATCCACCGCATAGCCGAACAAAACTGCAAGCTGGCGTTGCCGCGCCGCATCATCAAAAGCCGATAAATGGATGTTGATCACCACCCATGTGCCCTGCTCTGCAATGGTATATTTTTGCATGATACCACCATAGTATTTTTTTAAAAAACCGTAATAATACAATGGGTCTTGCGGTAATGTTAATGCCGTTGATATTGCCGGATTAACACGGGAAAACATCGCCATCCCATGATTTATGCGAAATAGCTTTGGCGTAAGAAGCGTGTTAAAATCAGACCAGAAACACTGTGCATAATCCGTCAAATGCCGAGCAACTTTACTGTGAACATCAACACCCCGGGTCATAAAACCGCCCCGGGCGTCTTCTTGTAAAAGCACAATATCCGACGAAAACTCGGATATTGTATCGGCAATACAGTTAGCTGCAGCAGCTATTTCGGCTTGGCTCAAAGCCCGCAGACTATGGCCACCGTCAATAAACAAATCCGCCCTAGCCCCAAGGCTTGCAAAACCGATATTCCATGTTGTGATACTAATTTCATGCCCCGAAAAACCACATTGACCCGTATTTTGAACCGGTATGTTCCCCCTCAAAGGGCGGTGCCAGCGATTGGCCAAAAACCATCCGGCAATCAGCAAAACAAGAAGTGCCACAGTATAAGTCACAAAACCCAATGCCCCCTGAAACGATAAAACCTTGGGCAACGGCAATATCGCCCGATTTGATTTTAAACGGCGAAGGCAGGTCGTGCCATAGCTGTTTGTGCCGGCACGCATTTACCCCGACCGATCAAATATCACAAATATGGCTGATGTAAAAGAGAGCCCCTCCGGGAGAAGAAAAGGGCTCTCACATTACCGGCTCTGCATTCCGGTAACGGGCCATTTTCGTCGATGGGGCTTCATCTGCTCGATTGAAAACAAACATTACACCCTAACAAACCGATGCCCCTATACCGACATTTTATTCGGTGACAAGCATCCGCCAACATAAACGGCCAAACTGTCTTAAGGTTTCGTCTTTGTTAAAAGACACAAGTATCATCGGTTATCTTAATATGAATGCCTGTATTTTTCACGATCCCTTAATATTCAATTAAATTGTCTCAATGGTAGTATTGCTCTAAATAGAGTGTCTGTCAAAACTTATTCCACAATAAGTTGTATAA
>CAZMMG010000227.1:0-4111 GCA_964567355.1 uncultured Neptunicoccus sp. | reverse complement strand
ATGGGTTTGAGCGGACAGCTTACATTAATGCACGGTGTTTTGATGCTTGTCATGTTAGCTGTGATCTTGTTTCAAGCATATAGGCACGCGAAACGGTCACGTGCGGCAATGATTGCGGCAATGGATGAGATACCCGAAACCGATGGCGTCTGGTGGAAAATTATCATCTTGCTTGTCATTGGCGTGTGCGGGTTGCCATTTGGTGCCAATCTATTGGTAGACGGTGCGGTTGGGTTTGCACAAAAAGCTGGGATTGATGATGCGGTTGTCGGGCTTACAATGGTGGCAATAGGCACCTCTTTGCCCGAACTGGCAACCACGATTATGGCGGCATATCGTAAAGAGGCGGATGTGGCTATCGGTAATGTTGTCGGCTCGAATATCTTTAACCTGTTGGGCGTGATTGGTATCACAAGTCTGCTGACACCGCTGCCTGTCCCGCATGGTTTTGTCACCTTCGATTTTTGGATCATGCTAGTGTCATCTCTGGTACTGTTCCCATTTCTTTGGTTCAGGATTGATTTGGGCAAGATTTGGGGCACATTATTCTTAGGAGCTTATGCGGTATATCTCTGGGTTCTGTTTATCTAGAAACCTACACGGGGGGAGAGCGATGCCGGACGTTTGATTTTTTACTTGAGTTAGGCAAATATCTGATGGGAGGTATTTAATGTTGTCCACTTACGTAACGGAAGAGTAATATTGTTGAATATTTATTTAATAATATCAAATATTTGCGTGATATGTAAAATAATATTGCAATAAAACAATGGCTTACCTTAGTGCCTAAAAAATAGGCATTCTATGGAACCCTGCCAAAATAAACAAGAAAACAGCAATAAAATGAATTTATCCGCAGAGTTATCCACAGGTTTCGGGGACAGGTTTTTCTTGTTTGAAATGCGAATGTGTGCACTTCCGAGAGAATCATATAAACTTGCTGCATGACTGATATTTTCCCCATCACAGAAGAAGGCAAACCCGAACAGCATATAAATGGGTTGCGCGGGTATCAAGTTATTCAAGGCTATTTGCGTAGCTTGGATAATAGCCCCGGTGTTTACCGTATGTTGGGTGACAAGGGCGAAGTTCTTTATGTCGGCAAGGCGCGGAATTTAAAGAAGCGTGTTTCAAACTATGCCAAGTTAACAGGTCATACTGCTCGTATCGGGCGGATGATTTCGGCGACGGCTTCAATGATGTTTTTGACCACTCGCACTGAAACTGAAGCGTTGTTGCTGGAGCAAAATCTGATCAAGCAGTTGAAGCCTAAGTATAATGTTCTACTGCGCGACGATAAAAGCTTTCCCAATATATTGGTCACGAAATACCATGATTTCCCGATGGTTAAAAAACACCGTGGCAAACGGGCCGAGGCGGGCAGTTATTTCGGCCCGTTTGCATCAGCCGGTTCGGTGAACCGGACCTTGCATCAGCTGCAGAAGATTTTCCTGTTGCGCAATTGTACTGACAGTGTGTTTTCCAGCCGCACCCGCCCGTGTTTGCAATACCAAATCGCGCGCTGTTCAGCACCCTGTGCCGGGCTTGTATCAAAGTCGGATTATGCGGCATCAGTGGCTGATGCAGAAAGTTTTCTGAAAGGTGAAACCAACGCCATTCAGGAAAAGCTGGCGGAGGAAATGACAGAAGCAAGCGCGGCGTTGGAATTTGAACGTGCTGCGGGTTTGCGCGACCGCATTCGGGCACTTACGCATGTGCAATCGAGCCAAGGGGTCAATCCGCGTGTGGTATCCGAGGCGGACGTGATTGCATTGTATATGTCCGCTGGGCAAGCTTGTGTTCAGGTATTTTTCATCCGGGCGCATCAGAATTGGGGCAATCGGGCGTATTTTCCGAACACTGGTACGGGGGCCGAAGAAGCGGAGGTAATGGAGGCTTTTGTCGGGCAGTTTTATGCGACCAAGCAACCGCCCAAGCAGATTTTATTATCCCACGGCATCGAGAACGCGGACTTAATGCAGCAGGCATTGAGCGATAAACTGGATAAAAGGGTTGAGCTTATAGTGCCGCAACGCGGTGAAAAAATGGAGCTGCTCGCCAATGCCATGCGCAATGCGCGCGAATCTTTGGCACGCAAAATGGCCGATAGCGCGACGCAGGCCAATTTACTAAGCGGCCTTGCCAAAGCCTTTGATCTGGAAGGCCCGCCCAAACGGATTGAGGTTTATGACAACTCGCATATTCAAGGAACACATGCGGTGGGCGCGATGATTGTGGCGGGGGCGGAGGGTTTTGAAAAATCATTTTATCGTAAGTTCAATATCAAAGGAACCGAACTGACACCGGGTGATGATTTTGGCATGATGAAAGAGGTTTTGCACCGCCGTTTCAAACGCCTACTGAAAGAAGACCCCGACCGCAAAGGCGGGCTATGGCCCGACCTGTTGTTGATCGATGGCGGCGCTGGGCAAATTTCTGCAGTGGCGGAGATTTTGCAAGATTTGGGTGTGAAGAATATGCCGTTTATCGGGGTGGCAAAAGGCGTTGACCGGGATGCCGGCAAAGAAGAGTTTCACCGCCCCGGGTGCAGACCCTTTGCGCTCAGACGCAATGACCCGGTACTGTATTTCATCCAGCGGTTACGTGATGAGGCCCACCGTTTTGCCATTGGTACGCACCGGGCTAAACGGGCCAAGGCGATGGGGGCTACACCGTTGGACGAGGTGCCGGGTGTCGGGGCTATGCGCAAGCGGGCCTTGCTGGCGCATTTTGGCTCGGCCAAGGCTGTCTCGCGCGCCGGATTACAGGATTTACGTGTGGTGAACGGGGTTTCGGATGCGCTTGCGACGGTGATTTATGACTTCTTCAATGACAAAGGTTAAATGATCGGCTAGATGGGAAGTATGCGCTGGAATATACCAAATATATTGACGATTATTCGCCTGTTTGCCGCTCCTGGAGTGGCCATCATGTTTTTGTATTTCGCCCGCCCATGGGCGGATTGGTATGCAATGGTCTTGTTTATATTTGCATCTGTTACTGACTTCTTTGATGGTTATCTGGCGCGCAAATGGGGCCAGGAAAGCAAGTTCGGTGCGATGCTTGACCCGATAGCGGATAAAGCAATGGTGGTGATTGCATTATTGGTTATTACGGGGCTGTCATCGGTGTTTAGGCCAGTTATGGATCCCTATATCCTGCTGCCCGCAACAGTGATTTTATTCCGCGAAGTGTTTGTTTCCGGCTTACGGGAATATTTGGGGGACAAAGCCAAAAGTCTGAAGGTCACCAAACTTGCCAAATGGAAAACCACCGCGCAGATGATCGCGATTGCGGTTCTATTCGGGCATGGAGTTTTCGAGCATCATTTTGAAGCCATGTCTTACGGAATGGATGCACAAATCGTAGATGGAATTTTGTCGGGTAAAATCGAAGATGTTTATGGGCTGGGTTGGTATCAGAAAGCCGAGGCCGCAAGCTGGTCTTTGGGTGTTTTCCTGCTTTGGGTTGCGGCAGTTTTAACTTTTGTAACCGGTTTGGATTATTTTAAAAAAGCCGTACCCTTTTTGCGGGATGAAAATTGATGCAGTTGAATGTTTTATATTTTGCATGGGTACGCGAACGTATTGGGTTGGCGAAAGAACTGGTTTCTACAGAGGCAAAAACCGTGGGTGAGCTTGTGTCTGAACTAAGTGCCCGTGAAGAACGCTATCAACTGGCTTTTCAAGATATGGCAGTTGTTCGCGTGGCAATAGATCAGGTGCTTGTGTCAATGGATACGCCGCTTGAAGGCGCATATGAAGTGGCTTTTTTCCCGCCGATGACAGGGGGGTAGATGAGCGTTTCTGTTCAGGAAAACGATTTTGATCTGGGTCAGGAGATTGCGAATATGACGCAAGCCCGCCAGGATATTGGTGCCGTTGTTTGTTTTATCGGTTTGGTGCGCGACAGCACCGATGGCGGGCTTTTATCGATGGAGTTGGAACATTACCCCGGCATGACCGAGCAGGCCTTGGGCGCGATCGAAAACGAGGCCGCGAAACGTTGTTCGCTAAACGCAAGCCGGATCATTCACCGGTTTAGAAATTTGCGGACGGGGGCACAAAACATTAATGTTGCAACTGCATCCCCGCACCCCAAGCATGGCTTT
>CAZMMG010000226.1:0-4155 GCA_964567355.1 uncultured Neptunicoccus sp. | reverse complement strand
CACCCACACCCGTCAGCACACCTTGCAATTCGCCTTGGGCATCATCGGGCACCGCTTGCGACATAATCCCTTGCAAAGCGGGCTGTGCGATCATGCCCAATGTCGAGACAGGTATCAGCGCGAACAGCAGCCAGCCTACATTGATCAAACCAATGCTTAAAAATGCCACGATGGCTATAGACATGCCCATAATAACGGTACGCCATTCACCCAGCTTGGGGATCGCCAACCGGATCAGACCGCCTTGTACCACGGCAACACCTAAGCCAAAGACAGCCAGCGACATCCCGACCTGCCATGCGCTCCAGCCGAATTTCTCTTGGGTGAAATAGGCCCAAACCGCCGGATATACGAAAAAGGCAATCTGGTAGAAAAAGAACATCACCAACAGCAGGCCGACACCGGGCAAATCGCCGACATGCTTTAAAGCCCGAAACGGGTTCATCCGTCGCCATTCCAAGGCGCGGCGGATTTTATCGGTAACGGTTTCAGGCAAAACAAAATAGCCGAATAGAAGGTTGAAAAAAGCCAGCGCGGCGGCAGCAAAAAATGGCGCACGTGCGCCAAATTCACTGAGCAACCCGCCCAGCATCGGGCCAAATATGAAGCCAACACCAAAGGCCGCCCCAAGCAGACCAAAGTTGGCGGCTTTTGCCTCGGGGCGCGATATATCCGCCATATAGGCCGCTGCCGTAGATTGCGTGGCAGACGCCACCCCGCCGATCAGACGGCCCAGCAACAGGATCCAGATAGATTGCGTCAGCCCCATAATAACATAGTCGACCGTGACCACAAATAATGACGCCAGCAACACCGGCCTGCGGCCAAAACGATCCGACAGGTTGCCGAGCAAAGCACCGAATAAAAACTGCATCACCGCAAAAGAGGCACTCAACGCACCGCCCCAAACGGCCGCCTCTGACAGCTCGGCTTCCTGCAATTCGCGGATCAGGCCGGGCATCACCGGCATGATCAACCCGATACCCATTGCATCGATAACCACAGTTATCAGCAAAAACAGGATGGAAAGTTTTTTAGGCACGCGAAAAATCCGTGGTAATAATTTACATCACCCGTACTCAACAATACCGGTGCGCATTAAACAAGCGGTTCCGTTACGCAGCGAACCCATACATAAGAATATTTCAACACTTCAACATGTATAACGGTTCCGACGTCAAAAGTGGTTAACGGGTTTACAAAGATTGCTTTGCAATCTTCTGTCACCTCGACGGGTTTTTGAAGGGCGGGTAACAGCGTCAAATGAGGAAACCACCGAAATAACCGGTCAGATTAGGTGCAAAGGGTAAAGCCTTTGTTCGGCAATACAACCGCAATTGGCGGGCCCGCCTACATTAACAGCCATCGAATAAGAATATGAAAACCCCGCCAGCCAGATCGGCAGACGGGACATTAGGCGTGGTCTAATCTTTGGCACCCCCCTGAAACGCATTGCCACCCTTGTAATCACAAGGCTGTTCTTGCATTTCCAGATGCAGTCCGGTGCCTTTATACGGGCTGGCCCGGGCCAGTTCCTCGTCAAACTCGATGCCAAGCCCCGGTTCTGTGGGGGCATGTATAAAACCGTCTTGCCAATGGATTGTGCCTTTGATCAAGTCATGGATAAAACCGTTTGTGCCGGTTGTGATGGTCTCTACCATCAACAGATTGGGAATGTTCGCGGCCAGTTGAATGTTGGCGGCCCATTCCACCGGGCCCGCATAAAGATGCGGCGCGATTTGCGCATTATAAACTTCAGCCAGCGCCGCAATTTTTTTGGTCTCCAGAATGCCGCCAGAGCGCCCCAACGCAGGTTGCAATATGTTGGCGGCCCCTTGGCGCAATACATCCGCGAACTCGGCCTTCGTGGTTAACCGCTCGCCTGTGGCCACGGGGATACGCACAGCACGCGCGACCTCGGCCATGGCAGCCACATTGTCAGGCGGTACTGGTTCTTCAAACCACAATGGATCATAGGGTTCCAACGCACGCCCCAGCCGAATGGCCCCGCCAGTGGAAAACTGCCCGTGAGTGCCAAACAACAGATCGGCCTTATTGCCGATGGCCCCGCGAACAGCGGCACAGATACGCGTGCTCAGATCAATATCCATCATCGCGGGCATATGCCCACCGCGCACGGTATAGGGGCCGGAGGGGTCGAATTTTACCGCGGTAAAGCCAAGCTTGACCATCTCTGTGGCGGTTTCCGCCTGCATGTCGGGTGATGTCCAATACGCATCCATATCATGGTGCGCCATTGGGTAAAGATAGGTGTAGGATCTGATGCGATCATTCATCAACCCACCCATAAGCGCATAGACAGGCCGATCATGTGCTTTGCCCAAGATATCCCAACAGGCAATTTCCAGACCCGAGAAAGCTCCGATCACCGTGGGGTCAGGGCGTTGGGTAAAGCCGCCGGAATAGGCGCGACGAAACATCATTTCGATATTTTCGGGGTTTTCGCCCACCATGTGACGCTCAAATACGTCCCTGATCACCGCCTGCATCGCTTTTGGCCCGACGGCAGCGGCGTAAATCTCGCCGTAGCCTGTGATGCCATTATCAGTGGTCAGTTTGACAAAAATAAAATACCGCCCGCCCCAGTTTAGCGGCTTATTGCCAACGACAAAAATTTCCAGATCTGTAAGTTTCATATAATTCTTTACCTCTCAAATTTTAGGCTCTCAAAGTATTTGGCTTGCAAACTAAACCAGTAAACTAGTTTAGTATTTTCAAAAGGCTTTAACCCCCGTTGCAATCACAAAATACCCCCGTTCATTTCAATCGAAAACGATCACATTGCGCCGGGAATGCCCTGCTTTAGTGTCCGCAATCGCCACGTTGATCTGATCCAGCGCAAAACGATTCGAGATCAGCTCATCCAGTTTCAACCGCCCGGCAAAATAATGCGCAATCAGCTCGGGAATATCGCGTTGCAAAACTGTATCGCCCATTTTCGTTCCGCGCAAAACCTGACTCATGCCGGCAATATTAATCGGCTCTATCCCTATTTCCTGACCAACCGCAGTCATCCCCACCATAAGCAATTCACCGCGCGGTGCCAGATAATCCAATGCCGCCTTATAGGCCGCAACAACCCCTACGGTCACGAAAACATAATCCGCACCGCGTCCACCTAATATACTGCGCACCTGATCGCCAGTGTCTTTGCTCGTCGCATTTATCACATGCGTGGCGCCAAACTCCTTGGCAGCCTCAAGTTTTTCATCCGCCACATCAAGTGCGATCACATGCGATGCCCCCGCAAGAACAGCCCCTTGCACGGTGTTCAACCCGACCCCGCCGGCCCCGACAACAACCGCGCTGGCCCCTTTGGGTAAAGCCGCCGCATTGGTCACCGCCCCGATGCCGGTAATCGCCCCGCAAGCCAATAGGCTGGCCGCATCCATTGCCAAACCGCCCGGCAATCCGATCACTTGACTTTGGTCGACCACAACTTCTTCGGCAAAAGCCGCCGTTGCAAGCCCATGTTCCAAAATCTCGCCCCCGCTGTCACGCAAAGGCGAGCTGCCAACACGGTCATAAGGCGTTTCACAATTTGCCGGATGCCCAGCAGTGCAGGTCGGGCAAGTGCCGCAAGAACGGATCAACGTCACCAGAACCGCATCACCAACCGCAACCGCACCAACGCCATCGCCAACCGCTAGAACAATCCCTGCCGCCTCATGCCCGTAAACCGCAGGCAAATGCCCGCCCCATGCGCCTTCCATAAACATGATGTCCGAATGGCATATTGCACAGGCAGCAATTTTCACATGCACCTGCCCCACACTCGCGGGGGCCAATGTAACATCCTCGATGACCAAATCCTTGCCGAATTCCCGACATACCGCAGCTTTCATATACAATCCCCCTTTTAACTAACCTGCCCCAATTACGCTTCAAGTCCACGAAAAACGCGACACAAATCTGTCGTGAACGGTTTTTTTAGAAAACTAAGCTCTTCCATATCCGCCCAAGCTTCTCTAGATGCGGGGCAAACGACTCTCCCCGATCTGAAAGACCCACCTTGGCCCATTTCACCACGATTTCCGATTTTGCCCGCAATCTTCGAAAAGAAGGCGCAAACGGCAGACAAACCACTCTGTCTTTTGCCCAGTCTAGGATCGAAATCCTATCCGGCCTGACTGT
>CAZMMG010000225.1:0-4156 GCA_964567355.1 uncultured Neptunicoccus sp. | reverse complement strand
GATATATCTATACATGGGAATTCATGGTATGCAATAGTTTTTTATGGGTTTCAATGGCATACGGCTGATATACACGCCAAAATAATATTTTAAGACCTACTAAAACTTATTAAATTTAGCACTATTAGTAATTTTTTAACCCAATGACACAATATATGGTATTATAATGACGGTGGCATATAAATACCATAAAATACCATATTTTTCCTGCATCAATCTAATGTAAAAAGAACATAATAAGAACATTTGCGCTGTTGTTAGAATCAACCAAATCTCTTAAGGTTTTAGGCATGGACAATAATCCATGAATATTAGGGGAAAAGTAATGAAACTGCTCACAATCACATCATGTACAATTATATGCGTTTGCATCGCCGGCATCACATATGCTGGCACAGTCGCATCGGCAAAAAGCTATGGATACCGGCATAAGGATGCACGAACTTATGATACTTTTGTAAGGCGATTTTCAAAAAAGAAATGTTCATGGGTAGAACAAAAGGTTGCGAATGCGGTTAAAGTGGCAGGAGAAAGTAAAGGGACAGGGGCACAGGTCGCGTCAAATTTGGTTAACAACACCGCTAAAAGGGCGAGCCTTGGTGGTTTGCTTCTAAGTGTCGGTTCAAATACTGTCAAAAATTCCGCGATCACCAGAGATGCGGGACGCGCTGTGCTTAAGGCTAAAACCTGCAAATAAAGGTACATGCAGGGCCTGTGCCCTGCATGTACCATGGCTAACCAATTGGTAAACTGTTTTGTCCTGGGTTTTAGGTCGCGTATATACTAAGGGACAAATCCATGACAGGAATGGCCGCATGAAGCCCGAAAACCCCTATTACACAGGCCCTATCAGCGACCATTTCAATGGCCGGGTATTTTTCAACCCGAACGGCATTGCGCCACGCCGCTTTTCCGACCTGCTGAAATGGCAATTTCGCGAGAAACGCACCAAATGGCCGAAAACCTATGACAGCCCTTATCACGGCACCAAACCTGTGCAGCGTCTTGAAAAACATGCGCTGGAAGTCACCCTGATCGGTCATGCCTCGTTTTTAATACAGGTAAACGGGTTGAACCTGATCACTGACCCGGTGTTTACAAACCGCGCCAGCCCCAGCCAAATTGCAGGGCCGAAGCGGGCTAACCCGCCGGGGGTGGCATTCAATGACCTGCCCCCGATCGATGCGGTGCTGCTGACCCATAATCACTACGATCACATGGACATCGCAAGCCTGAAAAAACTTGTGACCCGCGATGACCCTTTGATCATTACCCCCTTGGGCAATGACACGATTTTGAAACGGGGCATACGGGATGCGCGCCTTGAGACCGGGGACTGGGGCGATATCGTGACCCTTTCAGGTGATACGAGGATACATTTTGAACCCTGCCACCATTGGTCGGCACGCGGCTTCAAAGACCGTTCAATGGCACTTTGGGCCGCGTTTGTTATTGAGACCCCCAACGCCCGCATTTACCACATCGGCGACACCGGCTTTCACGGCGGGCGAAACTACAAAGCCGTCGCCAAGAAATACAGTGGTTTCGATCTGGCAATCCTGCCGATTGGCGCTTATGCGCCGCGCTGGTTTATGAAAGCCCAACATCAAAATCCGGCTGAGGCCGTGGCGGGTTTCAAGCTTTGCAACGCCAAAGCCGCCATCGGCCACCATTGGGGAACATTCCAATTGACCAATGAGGCCATCGAGGCCCCGAAACAGGATTTGGCGCAAGCCTTAAACGAACAGGATGTTGCGGCTTCCCGCTTTACTGCCATGCACCCAGGTCAGGTCTGGCAGCGGTGATACATTAGCCGGAAAATTCAATGCCCGCGCAGCCATCCCGCCAAAGCGGCTTTTGGTGTTCGATGTGGCAGATGGCTGGGAACCGCTATGCATGTTTCTGGACGTCTCCGTCCTCGATGCCCCGTTCCCGCACCGCAAGGTAAAATCGGACTTTTGGGAATTCCTTGGCAGCGAGCCAAAGTAAAACACAAACGGCTTGCCGGTGATGTTGCACCAGCAAGCCGTTAAATCATGGTTGCAGCATTGTTTTAGCTGCGTCGTTTAGTCGTCTTCAAAATAACCTTTTTCAGCACCTCGGTGACAGCCTGCACAGTTGGAAATTGTTCCGATATTGCTGTGGCTTTTTGCATAGGCACGTCGGCGAGCACTGTGTATCTGATTGAACCAGTTGAATTCGGTGATCCGCAACGTTGGGTTTGAGGCATTAGTGCTCAACCGTGTGCTGGCGTGTGACGTCAGATAGTCACGAATATGTTTTGTGGTCGCATCATCAAGACTTGCGTCTTCGCCAAAATGGTCGCCAAGGTTATTTAAAATCTTGCGCCAAGAGGCTTTCGGCAACAGTCCTGATGGATAGGCTATGTGACAAGCCGAGCATTCTTCAAGCGTGATCGCGTCTTTTACCGGATTAACGCCTGCGTAAGCGGTCGTTGTGCCGACAAGCAGTAACGCCCCCAAGCCAGCAATGCGCAATTTCGTAAGATGTTTCATAATATTGGTCCCTTTGCGTAAAGATTAAATACTGTTCAGATAAGTCAGGATATCGCCCATCTCGTTTTTGGTACATTCACGACCCAGCACGGATTTGCAGTTGCGGCGCGCCCATTTGGCGACTTTTTTAGCATCGGTAAATCGCGCGGGCGTTTTGGAAACAGCCATTGGCGCAATAACTTTACCGGCGCGGCTACGGCCGCTGGCACGGGGGTCTTGTGTATGACAGGTTGAACAGGACGGTGTTGCAGGTTTGCCGCCTTTATGGTTGCCCAGAAAAAGGGCTTTACCGCGCGCGGCGGAAAATGACGAGGGTGTGCCGTATAAGGAGATAACCTTGTTATGTGCAGGGTCGGCGGTAACGGCGGCTGGCAAAACAAGTGCAGTCGTCATAGCGATTACGATTAGTTTAGAGCTTTTTATCATAGCTATATGTCTTTCTTTTCTGGTTCGCGGTTATTTGTTTGGTGCGACAAGTAGAACTTTGTCCCACACGATTTTAATCTGGCACTTCGACGTTTCCCGGATAAAACCAACCAGATTCAGCATCCTGGTGGCAGGCAAAACAGTTTCCACGGAAAAAAACCGGTTTAACCGTAAACACTTCTTTCGGGATATACCCGTGGGTTTCAAGCCAAAACGGCGTGGCTGTAATCCTTGTAGGCTCTGAACCTGACGCCAAGCTGAAGACAGCCGAAGGTTTTGTTTCGACGCTGCCGGCGCTGTGATCGACAAGATAAGTCCTGATCTGATCCGTTGTTTCAGGATCTAACGAGGCATCTTCGCCAAAATGGTCTTCAAGTGTGCTAACAAGTTTTTTCCAGCTTTCGGCGGGCAACAACGTTGGTGAATAGGTGCCATGGCAATCACTGCAATTTTCCGCATAGACTGTTCCAGCTGTCACCGGCGGGCGGTGTTTTACCTTTATTTTAAGACGTGAACTGTTGAAAGTAACCGCTACTGGCAATGCCAGAACTGCTATGGTAATGAGTGCAGTCAAGCCGGGGCGCGGGCCCTTTTCAGCCGCAACCGGGGTTGAATGCTCATCATCTTGATCTTCGCGGGTTTCCTTGAAGCCAGTAACCATAGCTTGCACAAGGTTTTCGCGAACCCGCTTACCTTCAAAAATCGCCCCACCAACATGCGCGGCAATCAGTGCCAAAAGGCCGCCAGCCACCCACCCATGCAGTTCCAAAAAGGGCGCGCCGTCATCATAATCGTAATAGCCCATAAGTGGCCCATGCGCGAATATACCGCCCCAGATAACAAGACCCGAGATCGCCAAAAAAGTAATTGCGGCAAGGATTGTCAGTATCATCCAGGCGCCAAGCGGATTATGCCCAAGATGCCGCCCTGCGGTACCCTCTTGCAATTCGACAATGTGGTGCAGCACTTTTCGCGGCCCAACGACGAAAGTGGCGAAACGCGCGAAACGCGATCCTAAAAAACCCCATGCCACGCGCGCGATAACCAAAACAGCAATGCCGATACCGGCCCAGACATGCACATCAATCGCGGTCGCCCCGATGAGAAATCCGGTGACGGCTGCCGTTGTAACACCCGCAACCAGCGACCAGTGAAAAATTCGAACGAAAAGGTCCCATACAACTACGGAACCTGCGGTTTTATCAGTCATGAGT
>CAZMMG010000224.1:0-4180 GCA_964567355.1 uncultured Neptunicoccus sp. | reverse complement strand
AGGTGATGGGATTCAGTATGTGCATTAGTTTGTGGGGGGTGGTGGTGTGTATAAGAGACAGGTTAAAATATGGTTCACCTGAAGTTTTGGAGCTGCAAGAAATTGCCAAGCCCAAACCCAAGGATATGGAAATACTGGTGAAGGTATATGCTGCCTCGGTCACGCGGGCTGATGGAATGATGCGTGCTGGGTATCCTTTGTTTGGTAGGCTGTTTATTGGGCTGTTACGGCCCAAAAACCCCATCCTTGGTACTGGGTTTGCTGGAATGATCGAAGCTGTTGGCAAGGGGGTGACACAGTTTAAGGTCGGGGATCAGGTTTTCGGGGAAAGTCTGGAAGCGGGCACCAATGCGGAATATGTTTGTCTGGCGCAATCCGGTGTTGTGGCATTAAAGCCTGAAACGATCACTTATGCGCAGGCTGCACCATTTTGTGACGGTGCGCTAACGGCGATGAGTTTTCTAAAAGATATAGCGCAGGTTAAGCGTGGCCAAAAAGTTTTGGTCAACGGGGCATCGGGTAGTTTGGGCACGGCTGCGGTACAGCTGGCCAAAGAGTTTGGGGCCGAGGTAACAGGGGTTTGCAGTTCGGCTAATATGGAATTGGTTAGATCGCTTGGCGCGGCATATGTGATTGATTACAGACAAGAGGATTTTACCAAGACGGGGGAAAAATACGATGTTATTTACGATACGGTCGGTACGAGTTCATTTTCACAAAGTAAGGATGCATTGGCGCGGAACGGGATTTATATGTCCCCTGTTCTGGGGCTGGCATTAGTGTTTCAAATGCTGTGGACGATGCTGTTCGGCAATAAGAAAGCGATGTTTTCGGCAACGGGAATACGCCCTGCGGCAGAGCTACGGGTGCTTTTGACCGAGCTTGTAGTACTTATTAAAATGGGGCGGGTGTATACGGTTATTGATAAAACCTATCCGCTGGCTGATGTTGCACGGGCACATAGCTATATTGATACTGGGCGTAAAAAGGGAAATGCTGTCGTGGTTTTGCTATGATGGATGATTTATAAAAGCGACGCTATTTTTTGTACGATCAGGTTCAGCATTTTTTCTTTATTGCTGTTTTCAAACAGGGCTTTGCCGGCGTGGGTGATTTGTGTTGCCCGCATTTTGACATCAAGCAGGCCTAGCCATGCGGCGGCGATGTCCTCGGCGGTGTCGGCTTGTAAAGAGCCGTGGTTGGCGACAAGCTGTTCATAGATGGCCTGAAAATTGGTGTATTGCGATCCGTGGATGATGGCGGAATCGTAGGCGGCGGGCTCGTACGGGGTGTGGCCGCCGACGGGTACCAGTGAGCCGGCGACGAATGTGACGGCGGCAGAGGAATACCACAGCGGCATTTCGCCGATGGTGTCGGCCAGATAAATGTCGTCGGTGGGCTGTGGCAGTTGGTTTTGCGAACGCACCGCCAGGGAAAAGCCGGTGGCCGCAATCAGGGTCTTGATTTCGGGTGTGCGTTTGGCGTGGCGGGGGACAAGGATCAGTTTCAGGTCGGGGTGCTGGTTTTTGGCGATCACAAAGGCATCAAGAATAATTCGGTCCTCGCCTTTGTGGGTAGAGGCGGCGCATAGCGTGCTTTGTGCGCAAAAAGCGGTTTGGATTTTATCCAGATCCGGGTGATTGACCGGGGTGGCCTGCTGGTATTGTTTCAAATTTCCCAGCATCTCGATATGTTTTTTCGCAACTCCGAGATCGAAAAATCGTTGATAGGCATTTTGGTCTTGGGCAAAACAATAGCCGATACTGCCGAATACTTTTTTTGCAAGATACGGGTTTTTGGCCCATCTGTTGAAGCTTTTTTCCGACATGCGCGCATTGACGAATATGATCGGGATGGCTTTTTGTGCTGTTTTTATGTTGCGGTTGGGGAAAACCTCGTTCTCGATGGTGATCAGGCATGACGGGTTCCAATGGTTTAGAAACCTGTCTGTCACTCGGGCAAAATCAAACGGGGCGATGTCCACATGCAGGGTGTTTGAGCGCAGGGCTTTGGCTTTTTCAAAGGTGATTTTATTGGAAACCGTAATTAGCAAGTCATAGGTCGGAAATTTATTTGACAAGGCTGGCAGCAGAAGTTCCAGCGTATTAAATTCTCCGAGGCTTGCAGCATGAAGCCATAACAGCTGCGGATTGTTGCTGTTTTGCCGGCTTATACCCAAGCGTGCTTTGAAAGTTTCAACACTGTCTTTGCCCGCGATGAGACGCTGGATAAAAACAAATGGAACGAGCAACCACGCGAGCGTCAAAAGAAGGCGGTATTTCAGCACGGATGGGTTTCCTGTTTGGTTGTGGTGATTATAACCGAGAGCCGTATGCCTTGTGAAGGTGATATTTGCCAGACTTTTTTGGTTGTCGGCAAGACCAAGACGGGATTTCGCTTTCGGCACAGGAAAAAGCCGATTAAGGTGATTTAATGTATCTTTTTAAAGCGGCACAATAATAATGGGCAAAGAATGATCACACCGGTAATTTTATGCGGCGGGTCGGGAACGCGGCTTTGGCCGTTGTCACGCAAAAGCTATCCCAAGCAGTTTTCGAAACTGATCGGAGATCAAAGCCTGTTTCAGATGTCTGCTTTGCGGGTAAGTGGCAAGGGATATGCCAAGCCCTTGGTGCTGACCAATGCTGATTTTAGATTTATTGTGACCGAGCAATTGGCCGCGTTGGGGATTGATCCGGGCGCGGTTCTGATCGAACCTGAAGGGCGCAATACCGCGCCTGCGATTTTGGCGGCGGCGTTGTATTTGTTGGCACAGGATAAAGCGGCGATGCTGCTGGTTTTGCCATCCGATCATAATGTGCCTGATGCGGCACATTTTTCAAAAACTGTGCAAAAAGGTGTCGCGGCGGCAAAAGCCGGTGATCTGGTAACTTTCGGTATTCAACCGACACGGCCCGAAACAGGCTATGGCTATCTGGAACTGGAAAGCCCGTCGGTGGGTGGGGAAGCGGTTAAATTGCGGCGTTTTGTCGAGAAGCCTGAAGTGGCTACAGCGCAAAGCATGCTGGATGCGGGCAATTACCTGTGGAACGGGGGAATATTTCTGTTCAAGGCGCAAACCATTGTGGATGCATTTTTGGCGCATAGGCCAGATTTACTTACCCCTGTGAAGCGCGCGGTTGACGAAGCCGAAACCGATCTGGGGTTTTTGCGGCTGGCACCGGAACCTTGGGGGCAGGCGGAAGATATTTCGATAGATTATGCGGTAATGGAGGCGGCACAAAACCTGTCTGCGGTGCCCTATGATGGTAATTGGTCTGATCTGGGTGACTGGGAAAGTGTTTGGCGTGAAACCGGCGGAAATAATGACGGGCTGGTGACCTCTGGGGCTGCAATGGGGATTGATTGCAGGAATTCGCTGTTGCGATCAGAGGCCAGAGGTCAGGAAATTGTCGGGATCGGTTTGGAAAACATTATCGCAGTGGCGATGCCAGATGCGGTGTTGGTGGCGGATAAATCCCGGGCGCAGGATGTGAAGCTGGCAGTGCAGGCACTAAAAGACAAAGACGCAGGCCAAGCGGTACAACACCCGCGCGATCATCGGCCTTGGGGTAGTTTTGAGTGTCTGTATATGGGGCGGCGTTTTCAGGTCAAACGCATTGTGGTTAAACCGGGCGGTATTTTAAGTCTGCAAAGCCATGTGCACCGCTCGGAACACTGGATTGTGGTGGAAGGCACCGCCAAGGTCACGATCGGGGATGAGGTTAAGCTGGTTTCGGAAAACCAATCGGTTTATATCCCTGTCGGCGACAAGCACCGGATGGAAAACCCCGGCAAAGTGCCGATGGTGCTGATCGAGGTGCAAACCGGCAGTTATTTGGGCGAAGATGATATTGTGCGTTACGAAGACGCATATGCCCGCGAATAAGGCCGCTTGAAGATGTCGTCACCGGAACTTTATGTCACCAATTTTAACAAAAACTTTACGGGCGTTTCAGCGACGGCTGCGGCGGTGCTTGGGGTGCAGCAAAACCAGTTTGATCTGCGTCTTGTGGGCTGTGCCCTGCCAAATTGTCCCGACCCGATTTCCAAACGGGTTGCGTGCGGGTTGGCCAAAAACAAGCCTGAGGGCAAGGCTTTTGCAATTTGGCATGTGCGGCGCAATCCTGAAATGCGTATAGCGCTTTGGGCGCGCGATGTGCTGCGGTTGCCGATAAAG
>CAZMMG010000223.1:0-4193 GCA_964567355.1 uncultured Neptunicoccus sp. | reverse complement strand
CCATTCACCATCCTCACCCCAGCGGTAACCGACCGAGCCATTAGGCGAGCAAAGCGAACCGGATTTATTATCCCAAGCTACGGTTTTCCATTCGGGATTATTTTTCTCGCCCAGTTTTCCGTTCAAATCATCTGCCCGCAAGAAGCGGCCGGGAATAAGTTTGCCGTCTTTTTCTTCAAGGCAGACAAGCATCGGAAAGTCGCTGTATTTGCGGGTGTAATCCTCAAAATACCCAGCTTGGCGGTCCAAATGGAACTCGCGCAAAATTACGTGCCCCATAGCCATGGCCAGTGCACTGTCGGTGCCTTGTTTCGGGGCCAGCCAAATATCGCTGAATTTGGCAGCTTCAGAATAGTCAGGGCAAATCACGGCGGATTTTGTTCCGCTATAACGCGCTTCCGTATAAAAATGCGCATCCGGCGTGCGGGTTTGCGGCACGTTACTGCCCCAAAGCAGCAAGAAGCCCGCATTATACCAGTCGGCACTTTCAGGCACATCGGTTTGTTCGCCCCATGTCATCGGGCTGGCAGGTGGCAGGTCGCAATACCAGTCATAGAACGACATGCAAACGCCGCCCAACAGGCTTAGGTAACGCGAACCGGCTGAATAGGATACCATCGACATTGCTGGAATAGGCGAAAAGCCGAACACACGGTCAGGGCCGTAGGTTTTTACCGTATAGGCATTGGCGGCAGCAATGATTTCCGTGGCTTCATCCCAGTTGGCCCGCACAAATCCGCCCTTGCCGCGAGAGGTCACATAAGATGCCCGCAAAATCGGGTCTTCCTGCAAGGCTTTCCAAGCTGCAGTCGGGGTCATGGTTTCGCGCATTTTGCGCCAGGCCCGCATTAATTTTCCGCGAATAAGCGGGTTTTTCACCCGATTGGCAGAATAGAGATACCAGCTATAGCTGGCACCACGCGCACAACCACGCGGTTCGTGGTTCGGCAGGTCGGGCCGTGTGCGGGGATAATCGGTTTGTTGGGTTTCCCAGGTAACAATGCCCGATTTCACATAAATCTTCCAGGAACATGACCCGGTACAGTTCACCCCGTGGGTAGAACGTACAATTTTATCATGCCGCCAGCGGTTTCGGTAAGTATCTTCCCAATCACGGTTTTCGCGTGTGGTTTGGCCGTGGCCGTTGGAAAACTGATCCAGCTCTTTTGACTGGAAAAAGTTAAGGCGGTCTAACAGATGGCTCATTCATATTCTCCTAATGGTGTGTTCCACCCGCCGCTTAACGGGCGGGTGGAATAATTGTTCAGCAAGGTACGGGTGCGGATTTACGCGTGTAGAAAATCCATGTGATAATCGCACAGATCGCGTAAAAGACGGCGAATGCCCAAAGTGCTGCATTTGGCGCCCCAGTCAAAGCAATCGAGCTACCGTATGCTTTGGGGATAAAGAACGCGCCATAAGCGGCAATCGCAGACGTAAAGGCAATAATTGCCGCACTTTCAAGGCTGGACTGTTTCACAAGTGCGCCCTCATCCAGTTCCGGCATCAAGCGCGGTATTTCCTGGTTCATGATTGCAGGGATCATCTGGAAGGTCGACGCATTGCCTACACCGGTCAAGAAGAACAGTGCCATAAAGCTGGCAAAGAAGCCCCAGAAATAACCCGCATCTCCATTGCTTGGCAGGAAGTGTACCACACCGTAAACCGCAACGATCATGCAGAGGAATGTCCAGAAGGTCACGCGCCCGCCACCGAACCGGTCTGAAATCCAGCCCGTACCGGCACGGCTAAGTGCCCCGACAAGTGGCCCCAAAAAGGCATAGCTTAAAACGTTCACATCCGGAAACTGTAGTTTCATCAATAGTGGAAAGCCTGCGGCATATCCGATGAAACTACCGAATGTTCCCGTGTAAAGGATACACATTACCCAGTTATGCTTTCTTGAAAAGATGATGGCCTGTTCTTTGAAGGAAGCTTTGCTATCGGCAATATCGTCCATCCCGACCCAAGCGGCAATCGTTGACAGGATCAAGAACGGCACCCAGATAAAGCCGGCATTTTGCAACCACATCAGTGACCCGTTTGACAATACCTGAGGCTCACCACCAAGAGCACCGAAGACACTCATAGTTATTACAAGTGGTACGGTAAACTGCATGACAGATACGCCCATGTTTCCAAGGCCCGCGTTCAATGCAAGCGCATTACCCTTTTCGGCTTTTGGAAAGAAAAAGCTGATATTCGCCATTGAAGATGCAAAGTTGCCACCGCCAAAGCCGCATAGAAGAGCCAAAACAATGAACACCAGATAAGGCGTTGTCGGATCCTGAACCGCATATCCCATACCAAGGGCAGGAATAATCAACGATGCAGTTGACAGCGTCGTCCAAAGCCGGCCACCGAATATCGGCACCATAAAGCTATAGAAGATACGCAAAGTCGCACCCGACAGGCCCGGCAAGGCCGCCAACCAGAACAGTTGTCCTGTTGTATAATTGAAGCCAATGGATGGCAACTTGGCCACGACAACGGACCACACCAACCAGACCGAGAACGCTAACAGCAATGCGGGGATCGAAATCCACAAATTGCGTTTAGCAGCCTTACGGCCTTTTTCAGCCCAGAAATCGGGATCATCCGGTTTCCATTCTTCAAACACATGACTTGGCTTTACATCAATGGTTTCATGGATTTCCTGCAATTCAGGGAAGGCTGGCAATTCATCCAGCGCTTTGCCCATAACCGCATGTTCCATCGTTCTGATCGACATGTGCATCCAAATCAAGGATATGGCGACAACGGCAAAAAGAAACACAAAACTACTTGTATAAACGTTTGTTACGTCCAACAGCACCCCGAAGATGATCGGTAATATGAAGCCGCCTAGCCCCCCGATCATACCCACCAAACCACCGACTGCGCCGACGTTTTGCGGGTAGTAAACAGGGATATGTTTATACACGGCCGCTTTGCCCAAAGACATAAAAAAGCCCAGCGCAAAGGTTGCCAGTACAAACGGCACAATACCCATTTCAATCTTGAACTGAATTGGCCCGTTAACACCTTGCACGATGTATTCTGTGCTGGGGTAAGACAACATAAACAGAACAACCAGCGAAAACCCGAATGTCCAGTACATGATTTTCCGGGCACCAAAACGGTCGGATAGAACACCGCCGTAAGCACGGAAAATACTTGCAGGTACAGAGAATGCAGCCGCCAGCATACCGGCAGTTTTCAAATCAACATGGTAAACATCGATCAGATAGTGCGGCAGCCAAAGGGCAAGGGCGACAAAGCCACCGAATACAAAGAAGTAGTAAAGCGAAAACCGCCAAACTTGGGTGCTTCTAAGCGGTGCCATCTGCTCCATGAATGTTGGTGCTTTATGGCCACTTGCCTGACGCGCAGCCTTAGCCGGGTCGGTTTTTGCAAATACATAAAAGATGACCGCCATAGCAGCCAAAACAATTGCATAAACATGTGCGGTTTCCTGCCAGCCAAGACTGACAACCAAAAACGGTGCGGCAAAGTTTGTGACGGCAGCCCCGACGTTCCCAGCCCCGAAAATGCCCAGAGCGGTACCTTGTTTTTGTGCATTAAACCAATGCGACACATAAGCGATACCGATAATAAACGATCCACCTGCAAGCCCCAAACCAAGGGCCGCAATAAGAAACATCGCATATGTATGTGCCGAAGCCAAAAGCCAGACCGACACTGCGGTGATTAGCATTTGCAACGGCAGAAGTAGTCGCCCACCCAATTGTTCGGTCCAAACACCTAGAAAAATCCGGCTGACAGAACCTGTTAAAATCGGCGTTGCAACCAGCAGACCGAATTCAGTTTCCGACAAACCCAATTCCTGTTTGATTTTCACGCCGATAATGGAAAAAATCGTCCAAACCGCGAAACAGACCGTAAAGGCCAATGTACTAAGCCCAAGCGCACGGTTTTGGTCGCTTGGGGTGACACCGTCAATGTTATGCATCTTTCATCACTCCTAGTATATGCGACCTTTAGGCCGCGTTGTCCCGGCCCTGCTGTGAATTCGTCTCACAAGGTTGGGCCAGAATCTAAAGCCAACTGTGGCTTTGATCTGTCACTTAGGTCAACTTCGGGTGTTAAAGTTTGATCTAAATCAATAAATGACTGATATGACCCCAAAATAAATTGGTGAATAAAGTATTTCCTGCCATCTTAATAAATTTGTTTTAGGCCACAGTAAAATC
>CAZMMG010000222.1:0-4197 GCA_964567355.1 uncultured Neptunicoccus sp. | reverse complement strand
TCTTACTCGCCTTAGTGTTGTCTGCTTTATTTGATGTGGGCTTGTTTTTGTTATTCTATTATGTTTGTGTTTTTTTTTTTCAAGAATAAGTCGGCATATGTTTTTAGCCTTAGTCTAGTGGGTTCGGATATTTGTATAAGAGACCGCATCTGTGTATTCCAGTTCAGCCCTGTTCGCAAAAGACGAACAACCAAACATCAAAGCGATGCGGTTTGCATCGACATAGCGTGTCAAAAAAGCCCAAGCCATGCGTAATATCGCGAAATCCTGCCCCCCTTCACGCACACAAAACCGCCCGATTTCAAGCGTGGGATGTCTGTAACCCCTCAGCCGGTCAAGGTTGTAGAATTGTGCGGAATAGCTTTCATCGATGCGGTTATTATTTTCAAAATGCATAAACCTGAAACAGGCCTGGATTTCGCTGGTGTCAGGGGACTCGATCAACACATGTTGGCAATGCGCATCGAAGCTGTCGATATCCGGAGTGCCGCAATCGAACTGACTGGCACGAAACACTTGCGCACGGCGCAGATCTTTTTCGGTTTCGGCAAGTCTGAGCGTGTATTTGCCGGTCTCGTACACCACACGCCCCGTGATCGATTTTGTCACCGGTTCTTCCACTTCACCCTCGTTATAAATCGATTATACCATCAACATCATCAACAGGAAACCGGTCAGGCTTAGCCGTCACCCACCACTTGGCTAAGATCAAAGTTGCCGATATTGCCAAGGACTTGCGACAGAATACTCGGGCCTTTAACCGCATCTGTGGTCACACGACGATTGAGAGTGACGACCTGGCCATCTTTCAAGCCGAAGCGTTCGACGTTGCTGACCACATCGTTCTTGTCGAAAGACACGGCAACAAGTTGGCGCTCGATTTCTTTCGGGGCTTTATAGGTATAGTTGCGCATTTTTGTCGCAACATAATACCAGTTGCCATCTTTCAAGGCCCCGGTGCTGGTGGGCTTGCCGATTATTTCTTCCACGGTTTCACGGGTGTCGGCCCCGACAATGACATTTGCCAAATCCGTATCAGACGGAGCGTAGCCGTGGTATTCATATGTGGCTGAGCAAGAGGCAAGAAGCAGAACACTTGATGTGACTGCGATACTTTTCTTTGCTTTTGCCGAAAAACTGCTCATCGGAAGACCCTTTATTCTTATTCGCTCTTGTTCACATAACCTGACCGTGCTCTACAATCAAATACCTTGTTACAAATCACAACCGCTTATATCAGAATTTCCATGTCCCAATCCCAAATATCACATCCTCTAAGCTTCAAAGACCTTGCAAAACCCGAAAACAGGGATTTTGATGTGCGCTTCAAGGGCGCCGAGCTGAAGGCTATCGCAAATATTCTATCGGCAGTGTCGGTTGAAAAGATGCGCATCTTCGGCAAGCTCAGCCCATCGGGGGCCAAAGACTGGGATTTGAAGGCAAGCGTGGGCGCAAGTGTGACACAGACTTGTGTTGTCACGCTTGAGCCGGTGCACACGCGTATCGATGTACCTGTTACGCTAAGCTATGTTGCTGATTACAAAACAGGCGATGAAGACAGTGTGACGGAAATGACAGCGAACGAAAGCATCGAGCCGCTTGGCCCCGAGATTGATCTTGCATTGATTGCCGTCGAGGCCGTGGCTTTGGCCCTGCCGGACTATCCCCGTGCGCCGAACGCACAGCTTGAAACCCGAGTGTTTACCGAACCCGGCATAACTCCAATGAGTGATGAGGACGCAAAACCATTTGCGTCTTTGGCCCAATTGAGAGATAAGTTGTCGAAAGAAAGCAAATAGAGTAAAAAAGGTCTTGCAGAGTCTGAATTTCTTTGTATTTTCGCGGCTCTTACTACAAGGGCGTCTTTTTGGGCCTGTCTGGGAAATTTCCCGAACCTGAAAAAATGCTGAAATGGGGTTATCCCCCGCATAATCAAAGGTTGTGACATGGCTGTCCCACAAAATAAAATCACCCCCTCACGACGCGGCAACCGTCGTTCACATGACGCTTTGGTTGCAGGCAATCCAAATGAATGCGCAAACTGTGGCGAATTGAAACGCCCGCATCATGTTTGTGGTGCATGTGGTCATTACGATGACCGCCAAGTTATCGCTGTGGTTGATGATGTCGACCTAGACGACGACGCGGCATAAATGCTGTTGGGCTGACTCTTGATGTCCAGCGACACAAACTTGATCAGCCCAATTTCCACAGAACCAATAGTTCTTTCGATCGACGCCATGGGTGGCGATCTGGGGCCGTCGGTTGTCATCGACGGAATATACCTTTTTTACAAGAAAAATCAGGATGTTAAGTATATCATCCACGGCGATGAAGCCCAATTAAAACCACTTCTTGCCAAGCGTCGTGCTTTATCTGAACGCTGTGAACTCCGCCATTGCGCCGAAGTGGTCAAGATGGATGACAAACCCAGTCAGGTGATGCGCCACGGCCAAAACACCAGCATGTGGAGTTGCATTGACGCAGTGCGAAACAAACAGGCCGAGGTGGCCGTGTCCTGCGGCAACACCGGTGCGCTGATGGCCGTGTCGATGATCCGCCTGCGCAAAGCCCCCGGGGTCAACCGACCCGCGATTGCCATTTTATGGCCATCGTCAAATCCGCAAGGCTCTAACGTGATGCTTGATGTCGGGGCGGATATACGCGCCGAAGCCTCTGACCTGCTGCAATACGCTTTGATGGGAGCATCATATGCCCGCAACGGTTTGAATGTTGAACGCCCGAGAATCGGTCTGTTGAATGTCGGCACTGAAGAACACAAAGGCCGTATCGAACTAAGAGAAGCCTATGAGCGCATCTCGGAACAGGCCCAGAATGCAAATTTCGAATTTGTCGGATTTGTTGAAGGCGGTGATATTCCGTCCGACAAAGTGGATGTTATCATCACCGACGGCTTTACCGGCAATGTTGCCCTGAAGACGGCGGAAGGCACGGCCACGCTTGTGCGTAAACTTTTACGCCAAACTTTCAAACAAACCCCTTTTGCCATGCTAGGTGCTTTACTGGCATATGGTGCCTTGCACAGATTGAGCAAAAATATCGATCCGCGCCGGTCCAATGGCGGGGTATTTTTGGGCCTGAACGGCACAGTGGTAAAATCCCATGGTGCTGCAGATGAAAGCGGCATCACCGCTGCAATCAGGCTGGCCCACCAACTGGCAAAGAACGGCTTCACGGATAAACTGGCGGCACGGGTTGCCTCTGGTTCGATTCCGAACAATGATGCAGTCACTAAAGACTAACACAAAGGCGCATACATGAGCATGATCCGAGCAGTCCCGATTGGCGTTGGCCATTATCTTCCAGAACGTGTTGTTGAAAATGCCGAGTTTGTAAAATGGCTGGATACAAGCGACGAATGGATCCAGGCTCGCACTGGAATTGAGCGTCGCCATTTTGCGGCTGACGGCGAGCTGACCTCTGATCTGGCCTATCAGGCGGCACTTGATGCCATCAAGGATGCCGGGATTACAGCGGGTGATATTGACGCCATTGTTTTGGCGACATCAACGCCGGATCAGACTTTCCCCTCTACCGCCACAAAATTGCAGGCCAAGCTGGGCAACACAACCGCATTTGCCTTTGATCTTCAGGCAGTTTGCGCTGGTTTCAACTTTGCGTTGACTATAGCAAACTCCTTGATTATATCGGGTCAAGCAAGCCGTATTTTGGTGGTCGGTGCCGAGACTTTTTCACGCATCATGGATTGGCAGGACCGCAGCACATGCGTATTGTTCGGCGATGGCGCAGGCGCAATGATCCTAGAGGCACAAGCTGGCAGCGGTGGCACTGATGATCGCGGTGTATTGTCCTGTGATCTGCATTCCGACGGCCAGTTCAACGACTTGCTTTATGTAGACGGCGGGGTATCTTCAACCCAGACATCAGGGGTCTTGAAGATGCAAGGTCAGGAAGTTTTCAAACACGCAGTCACCAAGCTGGCAGCAGCCGGTGAATCCGCTTTGGAAAAGGTGGGGTTGAACGCGCAGGATGTCGATTGGGTAATTCCGCATCAGGCCAATTTGCGCATCATCAAAAGAACTGCAAAAAAGATCGGACTTCCGATGGATCGCATTGTGATAACGGTTCAGGATCACGGCAAGAAACCAATCTGCACCTTGCAACTCGCGATGTAGGGTAGTTGTGGGTGGGTGCGGTGTGTCGTAACAACGACGA
>CAZMMG010000221.1:0-4224 GCA_964567355.1 uncultured Neptunicoccus sp. | reverse complement strand
GCCATCAGCAACATTCGGCTTTCCGGGATACGCCCCATGGCCCCGGTCAAGGCCTGGGCTTCGGTGTCAAGAATTGCGGCGGCGGATTGCAAAAACGGTTCTTCGCCATCTTTACAGACCACGTCAAAATCGCGCCCACCGATTTGAATAATAATTTCCGGCATCTAGTTACCCTCCACAAGCGGGGTTAATTTTTCCAAAATGACGTTGACCTGGTTAATGTCAATTTCCCGCTGGGCTTGCAACGCTTCCAATTCAGCCTGTAGGGCCGTGTTGACATCTTCGGCATTCAACACATTGCCTTTCAGCCCTGCCCGCATTTGCCGCATGGCGGTGCGCAATTCCCGCATGCGTTTGAAATAACGCGCTGAATTTTCCTCGGCGACCTCAAGTCTGGATTTAAGATCGGCGACAGTTTCGGGATCGGCACCGGTCGGGAAAGCATTGCTGCCGTTTTTCAACGCACCCAAATGCGCCTCGGCGGCCGCTTCTGCCGCTTTGGCAGCGTCAACCGCGGCTTGAAGGGCCATTATTTTTTTCTGTGTAGCCGTATGGGCAGATTTCAAATCCGCCAGATCTTTCGCAGCTTTCGCCCCGGTTTTGGTCAAATTTGCAACTTCAGATTGCTGCGCTTTAATTTTCGCGTCTTTTTCGACAATTTCCACTTCCAAATTTTCTATCTCTTTGGAAAGCTTATCATTTTCTTCAGCACCAGTGTCTGCCCCTGTGTCTGCCTGTAGATTTGCCAATGACCGCCTGAAACGTCTTTCCAGCTTTATGACTGCTCGCATCTTGTCCTCTTTGCCGAATTCGTTTGGTTGATTCGAAATACACTTGCATTAATTAAGCATTTTTCCCGATAAAAAACAATTCTATGCAGCAATATCTTCGTGTAAGCGCACACATCCGCTTGACCCACCCCAAATGCTTGCTATCACAGGGATGAAAACCTCTAATCAGTTATCTGCTATAAAGGGCCGTCGTCGTGGAATTATCAGAGCTAAAATCAAAACATCCGGAACATTTCAAAAAAGCGGCAGCAATCCGGATATTGTCTGCCGATGCGGTCAATGCCGCTGCATCCGGCCATCAGGGCATGCCCATCGGCATGGCCGATGTTGCCACTGTTTTATTTGAGAAACATCTTAAATTCGATGCCTCCAACCCGCATTGGCCAGATCGAGACCGCTTTATTCTGTCTGCAGGCCACGGCTCGATGCTGCTCTATTCGCTGTTGCATCTGACCGGTTACAAAGACATGACCATCGATCAGATCCGCAACTTCCGCCAAATGGGCGCGATCACCGCAGGCCACCCAGAATACGGTCATGCAACGGGCATCGAGACCACCACGGGGCCTTTGGGCCAAGGTATTTCCAACGCGGTCGGCTTCGCTATGGCGGAACAGGCATTGCAAGCGCAGTTCGGCAAAAAAGCGGTTGATCACTATACTTATGTCATCGCAGGCGACGGCTGTTTGATGGAAGGTGTCAGCCAAGAGGCCATCGGCATTGCCGGCCACCAAAAGCTAAGCAAACTGATCGTGATGTGGGACAATAACGACATCACCATCGACGGCACTGTAGCGCTATCCGACAACACTGATCAAATGATGCGGTTCGAGGCTGCCGGCTGGTCGGTATTTGCCGTTGACGGCCATGATCCCATCGCCATTGACCGCGCCTTGAGCGAGGCCAAAAAATCCCCCAAACCGTCGATGATTGCCTGCAAAACCCACATCGCTTACGGGGTGGACGGCGTGCAGGACACATCCGGCGGGCATGGCTATAACATCAAGGACCCGCAACTTGCACAAATGCGCGAAGCTTTTGACTGGCCCTATCCCGCCTTTGAAGTACCTGCTGATATAAAATCGGCATGGGAAGCTATCGGCACACGCGGCGCAATAAACCGTGCCAACTGGGAAGCTGCTTTTGCCAGCCTGTCAGGAACAAAACAGGCCGAATTCAATCGCCGTTTGTCGGGCGCACCATCCAGGAAACTTTCCTCGGCGATCAAACGCTTGAAACGCGAAATATCCGAGACCCGACCCAAGAAAGCCACCCGCCAATCCAGCCAAATGGCTTTGGAAGTAATTAACCCGATTATGCCCGAAATGATCGGCGGTTCTGCCGATTTGACTGGCTCCAACAACACATTGACCAAAGACCTTGGCCGGTTCGATGCGGATAACCGCGCAGGCCGTCACGTCTATTGGGGCATCCGTGAACACGGCATGTCAGCGGCAATGAACGGCATGGCCCTACACGGCGGCATGCGCCCGTATGGCGGCACCTTCATGTGTTTCACCGATTACGCGCGGCCTTCGATGCGCCTGGCCGCTTTGATGGGTATCCCGACAGTTTTCGTGATGACCCATGACAGCATCGGTCTGGGCGAAGACGGCCCAACACACCAACCGGTTGAACATCTGGCGATTAGCCGTGCCACACCGAACACAAACGTGTTTCGCCCCGCCGACAGTGTGGAAACGGCTGAAGCTTGGGAACTGGCCGTGACATCCACCAAAACCCCGTCCGTATTATCGCTGACCCGTCAGGGATTGCCGACGGTGCGCACCAAACACACCAACAAAAACATGACCGCGATGGGGGCCTATGTTCTGGCCGAAGCCGAAGGCAAGCGCAAAGTGATCCTGCTGGCAACTGGTTCCGAGGTGGAAATCGCATTAGCCGCCAAAGCCAAGCTGGAAGCGCAAGGCATCGGCACGCGGGTTGTATCGATGCCGTGTTGGGAACTATTTGAGGCTCAGGATGAAAAATACCGCCGCCGCATCCTGCCCCCCGGCCCAGTGCGCGTCGCGGTTGAAGCGGCCTCACGCCAAGGCTGGGATCGCTGGCTTAGCGGCGAACGTGGTGCTGCCAAAAAATCCGCCTTCGTAGGCATGGAATCATTTGGGGCCTCTGCCCCGATAGATGAACTTTACGAGCAGTTCGGCATCACCGCAGATAAGGTGGCCGAAGCCGCAAAAGCCCTGCTTTAGCTACTTTATCGCTAACATATCGCGCCATTTTGACGCCCAAGCACAAAACCTTGGGCGTTTTACTTTTTATGAAGGCTTTATGCCTTTAGTGTGCCGCAAAAGAAATTCAGGCCTCAAACCTGCTAAACGGAGAATATCCCATGACAGTAAAAGTCGCCATTAACGGGTTTGGACGTATCGGGCGTTCCACCCTTTCCGCGATTATCGAAAGCGGTCGCAGCGACATAGAAGTTGTCGCCCTGAACGCTACAGGCCCGGTTGAAAGTGCCGCTCATTTGCTGAAATACGACTCCGTGCATGGCCGCTTCAAGGGTGACATTTCCATTGAAAACGGGGCACTGAATGTGGGGCACGGCCCGCTTCGGATGTTTTCCACTTACGACCCAACCACGCTGGATTGGGACGGTATTGATGTGGTGCTGGAATGTTCTGGCAAGTTCAACAGCAAAGACGCCTGTCAGGTGCATCTGGAGCGCGGGGCCAAACGCGTGTTAATCTCGGCGCCAGGCAAGAATGCCGACAAAACCGTGGTGTTCGGTGTTAACCACGATACATTGACGCCCGATGATCTGATCGTCTCGAACGCGTCATGCACCACCAACTGTCTGGCCCCCGTTGCCAAAGTGCTGAACGACACCATCGGCATCGATAAGGGCATCATGACAACGATCCATTCCTATACCGGCGATCAACCAACACTGGATCGCCGCCACAAAGACCTTTACCGTGCGCGTGCCGCTGCCATGTCGATGATCCCGACCTCGACAGGGGCGGCCAAAGCGGTTGGTTTGGTTCTGCCCGAATTGGCTGGCCGTCTGGACGGTTCGGCTATTCGGGTGCCAACCCCGAATGTATCAGCGGTTGATCTGACATTCATTGCCGCCAAAGACACCACCGTTGAAGAGGTGAACGCGGCCATTGATGCGGCGGCGAACGGGGCCTTGAAGGGCATTATTGAATATTCCGATGAGCCGTTGGTTTCAATCGACTTTAGCCACAACACTTATTCATCCAATTTCGCTTGCGCCCAGACCAAGGTTACCGGCGGCAATCTGGTGCGTATCTTGTCGTGGTACGATAACGAATGGGGCTTCTCTTGCAGAATGGCCGATACTGCCGTAGCTATGGGCAAGCTTATCTAATGGGGACGGCCCGCAGCACTGTGGGCCTCTGTTTATATGACAAACAAAATATCAATCGTATTTGGGATATGCCTGTTA
>CAZMMG010000220.1:0-4267 GCA_964567355.1 uncultured Neptunicoccus sp. | reverse complement strand
ATGGCGCTCAGGACACAGGAGAAAGAGCTGAAAAAGAGAACGGTGCATGGTTCCGTCGTCGGGTCGATACCCAAATAAAATCTGTCAAAAACAAACCGGCGGGTCAGCAACCCATGAGCGCGAAAACCGGGGACTGCCGCATATATAGGCGACGGGAGAGAAGTTCCCGTCGAGTTTCCGCCACCGCCCCACGAAATCACCTGACAAGACGACCTGTTATACTGTCAGGCCCGGGGATATTTTCGAAAAACTGCAATGTTTGAGTGCAGATACAATCGAATTTTGGGTGTCGTATTTTTTTACCTGATGCAGTTTTCAATTCCAGTCTTTGCCGCGTCAAATCAGCCAAACGACACGCCTGAAAAATCCTTATTTTCTGCAATCTCCGGGAATTTGAGCGGCTACGTTTCTGCGTCAGCCAGCTCGTTCCACCAAATGGAAAATAATTTCGGCGATTCAGTCATAATCCAGATCCAGTCCAGCCTGAAACACACTATCGACATTGGCCAATCTGGCAACCTGTCTTGGGTGACCCTGTTCGATATGGACAGCGACAGGGATATTTCCCGACAGGGTGCGAATGGGGTAGATTTGAGCCTTTTAACCGGGCCACAATTTATAACATCTGATACCGGATACCTGAGATCCATTGTTCCGTATTTCGAAGCTGAATGGGTGTACGCCGACAATCACACCCTTTACCAGAGCCTTGGCGCTGGCGTGGTCTATTCCGGGTTTCTTGGAAAAAGCGAAAATATTGAATGGTATGTCGACGGCGACACTCTTTCGCGAAAATACAATACTTCGACCCTGACACCCTTTGCTGATGAAGAAAGTGGCCCCAATTTTCACATTGAAACTGAAATAACCTTTTCCGGAAACAAAGATACATCCGTGATCATGAAAGCAGAGTTTGAGCGCCAGTGGGCAAATAAAGAGTATCAATCCTATCTGGATACCGGAGCAACGTTGACCGTGGCCCATAGCTTTCAATCACCGTTTAAGGCGGGCAAGTATTGGAGTCTGGAAATTTCAGGAACATCCGAGTATCGTCGGTATGATATTCCCAATCCTTTTTTCTTTTCAGACCGACGTGACAAGAGCACTGAATTGTCTGTTTCCGCGATATTAAACATCCCTGTTTCCAGTAACTTGATCGCCTTTGCAAGTTTCACACAATATCGGGGCAAATCGTCATTACCAGGAAACAACTACAGCAGAACAAACCTTGAAGCCGGTATTAGTTATAATTTTTAGTCACATACAGCACGGTTCCCAAAACCTGATGGCTCAGGTTTTTTTGACGAGATGCGCTGTCTAAGGAACCTCTGAACAATACACCCTTGGGCATCACGGCCTCTTGGCTTATACAGAGGGTCAGGCTGCGCCAGCGCATTGGTTCCGCAATGCAAGATATAAAGGGCACAATGGGTATTTATGATCTCCTTTGGGTTAGACTGACCTTACCCGGAAAATTTTTGTTTGCCGGGGGTATCGTTATGCTTATCGCGATGCTTTTTGTCGGAAATTGGGTGTCTCAGCGTATCGAGGCTTCCGTGGTTCACAATTCGGCATCATCGGTTGCCCTCTATGTGGACGGTTTCATTTCGCCGTTGAGCCAGGAGTTGAAAGAAAATGGACATCTTTCCGATGTTGCAAAACGGGCGTTGTCTGAAATTTTTAACGGGACCGTAATAGGAAACCGCGTTGTCTCGGTAAAAATATGGGGAAAAGGAGGGCTGATTGTTTATGCTTCCGACGAAGATATTGTCGGCCAAAAATTTACCCCGACTGCGGATCTTAAAAAGGCATGGACAGGTAAAATTTCAGCGGCTTTTCAGGATCTTGGCGATGAAGAAAGCAAGCACGAGGCATCGCTTGGCATCCCCCTGTTGGAAGTTTACAGCCCTATAACCGAACCATTGACAGGCGAAATTATTGCCGTCGCTGAATTTTATAAACGCGCCGATACCCTGCAACAGGATTTGCGAAGCGCGCGCTGGTCAAGCTGGATGATTGTGGGACTGTCGTTCTTGATCAGCGGGGTTTTGCTTTTTGGCATCGTTCAGGCTGGCGGCAGTACAATTCAGCGCCAAAAAAAACAGTTGATGAAACAGTTGGCAGAAAGCCAGAAAATGGCGCAGCAAAATGCATCGCTCAAGCAACGTGTGGTCAATGCTTCGGGGCGTGCCACTGCACAAGCAGACAGAGTTTTGCGCCAACTTGGGGCGGAACTTCATGACGGTCCGGCGCAATACATCTCTTTGGCGGCTTTAAGGCTGGACTCAATTCTTTCCCAGTCCAAAAAGGGCACAAAAGACGCAGAAGATATCAGACATGCCTTGAATACAGCCCTGAGTGAAATTCGGGCCTTATCACGCGGTTTGGCTGTGCCAGATCTGGGAAATTTGGATATCCCCGCTATCGTCGCAAAGGCCATAGAAGATCACAACAGGCATAATGATCAGAGTGTGGATTTGCCGAAAGATCAAATTGGCAAGCTGGATCTGGGATACACATCAAAACTATGTGTTTTTCGGTTTGTTCAGGAAGCTCTGTCAAACTCCTACAAACATACGAAAAATGCAATCGTTGAAGTATCATACCAAGTCAGCGACAACAATTTTTTCCTTACTATCTCGGATAATGGTTCGGGATTTGATCCTGCCATCTCGCTGAAACTGCGTGACGATGGCGGGCAGGGACTGTTGGGGCTTATTGATCGTGCGGAAAGCATAGGCGGTGCTATCAAAATTGCTAGCAAATTTGGAATTGGCACGCATCTTACACTTTCATTACCAACCTAAAAAGGCGAATAGTCATGGTTATCAAAGTTATATTGGCGGATGATCATCCCATATTCAGGGATGGCTTAATTCGCAGTCTGGAAGAAACCGGCGAATTTAAGGTTCTCGGTGCAGGTGGAAGTGCGCAAGAGGCGGTTGAGCTGACGGAGCTGCATCGGCCTGATTTGGTAATTTTGGATATTTCGATGCCCGGTGGTGGGCTACTTGCTGTCAAAGAAATCAAAAAGCTAGATTCGCCCCCCTATATATCAATGTTGACAGTTTCTGAAGACGACGGAGATGTGATCGCTGCGCTTCAGGCCGGAGCTTTGGGCTATGTTCTAAAAGGTGTTTCCGCCAATGATCTACGTATTGCCCTGAGCAGTATTGCAAAGGGAAACCCGCATATTTCGCCTGTGCTGGCCGGGCGGGTTTTAACAATTATGAGCCAAAACAAAAACAAGCCACAAAAAGATCCGATTAATGACCTTACCAAACGAGAAGAAGATATTTTGCGTGGTGTAGCAAAGGGGTTGAGTAACAAGGAAGTGGGCGAAAGTCTGAGCCTTCAGGAAAAAACCGTAAAGCATTATATGACATTGATAATGGAAAAACTTCATGTCCGAAATCGGGTTGAAGCCGCTTTGATTGCCGCAAGCAAATGGGGGCCATGAAAAACGCGGGCTTTTGAAAGTGTGGGAAGCGGCTATAGCCCCAGTCCACGCTACCGATCCAGCTGACAACCTCACCCGTGACCGCAAAATCCGCAGCCCCAGCCACGCCGAAAAACGCTGCCACCTGCGTCGCCGCCGCGATAGTCTTGTCCACGGCTCCCAGAAACCCCGCCGCTGGCGAACAGGTAATGCGCCCGCGCCAGGGATATTTGTCCTGTCCGGTTATGGCGACATTGTTGGAATAGGGGTTGGGCAGCGTGTTGCCCGCCGGAATGTCCAGCAACAAGAACGGATAGAAGGTGACGCGCAGGTCGCAGGCTTTGATCTCCTTGATGGCCTCGACAATCGTGGCATCCGAGGGCGTGCCGCCATAGGCCAGCTTGCCGTTTGAATCCAAGCTTGTCCGTCGTCATATAAAGTTGGACACATGAGCGTTTGAATTAGCGAAGGCTCTGGTTCGTTTTGTTGGTTTGATTATGCAGCTTGTTTTTGATGTTGCAAGCGGCGTTTCTGGATTGTTTGTATTTTGATTTTCCCTTTCTCTGATGATGGATTTCTCGCTACCTGCAGAACGAGTCGTACGCAGCCTGAACCGGATCATCGAATGGCGTGGCAGGCCGCAGATTATTCGAGTCGACAATAGCCCTGAATATATCAGCGGTAAATTAATGGAGTGGGCCGAAAAAATGGGGATCCACATCCAATATATTCAGCCCGGCAACCTGCAGCAAAATGCGTATATAGAACGCTATAATCGGACTGTCCGGCAGGAATGGCTGAACCAGAATATTTTTGAAACCATAGAGG
>CAZMMG010000219.1:0-4268 GCA_964567355.1 uncultured Neptunicoccus sp. | reverse complement strand
CACGCATGGAGGCGGGGGGGCGGACGAAGGAAGTAGGAGGGTGGCGGACAAGGCGTGGGATTGATGGCTTTGCCGATATGTTGGGTATGGGTTAGTTCCGTGCGCTGGAAGTGGCGACGTTTTATTTCATGTTCCAATTGCAGCCGGTGGGCAGTGTTGCCCATATTCAGGTTTGCGGCACGCTGTCTTGTATGATTTGCGGCGCGGAAAACCTGATCGGGATTTGCAAGGAACGTATTGCCCCTAACGCGCATCAACTATCTGGCGACGGCAAATTCAGTTGGGAAGAAGTGGAATGTCTGGGGGCGTGTACCAATGCGCCCATGGTTCAAATTGGTAAGGATTTCTACGAAGATCTGACGGCTGAAACATTCACACAAATTCTGGATGATCTGGAAAGCGGCAAAGTGCCGACACCGGGGCCGCAAAATGGCCGTTATGCAGCTGAACCGTTAAGTGGTCTGACCACATTGAAAGATATGAATTCTGGCGGGTACGATCACAACTCATCGGTCAGCCGCGCGCTGGCATATGGGGATACGGTCAAACGTATTCAGGGCGATGAGGTGCCTATTTTGAAGCCAAAGAAAAAGCCTGCGAAAGCAAAGGCTGAATAGATATTATGGAAGTTTTCAGGGGAAAGAAGAATGACACAGAATAAAACCTCCGCGGGCATGACGCCCTGTGTAATCATATGTTGGCTTTTGGCTTTTGTATTTGGTGTTTTTATCGCATCGGCCATGATTAGCTGGGGTGGCGCAAACGGGTTGCTTGCCGCCGTAATCGGTTTGATTGCAATGCTGATTGTAGGTTGGTTACTTAAGGGTATATTCTGTAGCGGCGAGGTTTCATCACCTGAGGTGACCACTGATGCGGATGTAGCCGTTTCGCCAGCAGTTGCACCGGTTGAAAAAAAGGCAGAGGCTCCGAAGGCCAAAGCTGCCCCGAAGAAAAAAGCCGCCCCAAAAAAATCTGCTTCGAAAAAAACACCAACCAAGTATTTTAAAAATCCACCTGCAAAAATTGATAACCTTAAACTGATTTCGGGTGTTGGCCCGAAACTGGAAGCGACGCTGAACACAATCGGAATTTACCAATACGCACAAGTGGCGGCGTGGAAAAAGGCCGACATCAAGCAAGTGGATGCGCAGTTGACATTCAAGGGCCGCATCGAGCGGGATGACTGGATGGCACAAGCGAAAATTCTAGCCAAGGGTGGCGATACGGAGTTTTCGAAGAAAAAGCGCAAGTAGATGCTTGCGTGAGGGAAGGTTAAGTGGTTCCCGCCTCTGACCCAAGTCGCCGCAAGGCGCGGGTTGCTTCCATCGTCATTGTTGTGACGATGGTAGGGTGGATGGGGGCCAGTTGGATTGGAGGCAGGATCGGACTGCCGATACGCTATGCGTTTCTGTTCGATTTTGCTGCCATAGCCGCGCTCATCTGGGCGTTGGTGGTATTGTTTCAGGTCTGGCATTCAGGCCGAAGATAAAGGAAGACGGGCATGCTCGCAGATAAAGACCGGATCTTTACGAACCTCTATGGTCAGTTTGACCGCTCGCTTGCGGGTGCAAAAAAACGCGGCCATTGGGATGGAACTGCGAAGTTTATCAAACAGGGTCGCGACTGGATTGTCGGCGAGATGAAAAAATCTGGCCTACGCGGGCGTGGTGGCGCGGGTTTTCCGACCGGGCTGAAATGGTCGTTTATGCCCAAAGAAAGCGACGGGCGGCCCGCCTATCTGGTGATAAATGCCGATGAAAGTGAACCCGGCACCTGTAAAGACCGCGAGATTATGCGCAATGATCCGCACACGCTGATCGAAGGAGCGCTGATCGCAAGTTTTGCGATGGGGGCACATGCTTGTTATATTTATATTCGCGGTGAATTTATCCGTGAGCGTGAAGCATTGCAGGCGGCAATCGACGAATGTTACGACGCGGGACTTTTGGGCAAGAACGCCGCTAAATCGGGCTGGGATTTTGATCTTTACCTGTCGCACGGGGCCGGGGCTTATATTTGCGGGGAAGAAACCGCGCTTCTGGAAAGTCTTGAAGGTAAAAAAGGCATGCCGCGCATGAAGCCGCCGTTTCCTGCGGGGGCGGGGCTGTATGGCTGTCCGACCACGGTGAACAATGTGGAAAGCATCGCGGTCGTCGGCACAATTTTGCGCCGTGGCGCTGACTGGTTCAGCGGCTTTGGCCGTGAAAACAACACTGGTACCAAGCTGTTTGCGATCTCGGGTCACGTCAACAACCCTTGCGTGGTCGAAGAAGCCATGTCTATCCCGCTAAAGGATTTGCTGGAAAAACATTGCGGCGGGGTGCGGGGCGGTTGGAAGAACCTTAAAGCGATCATTCCGGGTGGTTCGTCCGTGCCGATGTTGCCTGCGGATATTTGCGCAGACGCGATCATGGATTTTGACTGGCTGCGCGGGCAACGCTCGGGGCTGGGCACTGCTGCCGTTATCGTGATGGATCAGAATGTGGATGTGATCAAAGCGGTCTGGCGTCTGTCGAAGTTCTACAAACACGAAAGCTGCGGCCAATGCACACCGTGCCGTGAAGGCACCGGCTGGATGATGCGGGTGATGGAACGTCTGGTGACGGGCGAGGCCGAGCTTGAAGAAATTGACATGCTGTTGGATGTCACGAAACAGGTCGAAGGCCACACCATTTGTGCGCTGGGTGATGCGGCGGCTTGGCCTATTCAAGGGCTGGTGCGTCATTTCCGCAATGAAATTGAAGACCGTATTAAACATAAAAGAACAGGCCGCGTGAGCGCGGTTGCAGCGGAGTAAAGCGCATGTCTGATCTACGCAAAGTAATCATTGATGGTAACGAGGTCGAAGTCGACGGCGCAATGACGCTGCTGCAAGCCTGTGAAGTGGCAGGCATCGAAGTGCCACGCTTTTGTTACCACGAACGTCTGACCATCGCGGGCAACTGCCGCATGTGCCTGGTCGAAGTTGTCGGCGGGCCGCCGAAACCGACGGCGTCTTGTGCGATGCAGGTGCGCGATTTGCGCCCCGGCCCCGAAGGTCAGCCTCCGGTGGTAAAAACCACTTCGCCGATGGTCAAAAAAGCCCGCGAGGGCGTGATGGAATTCCTGTTGATCAACCACCCGCTGGATTGCCCGATCTGTGATCAGGGCGGCGAGTGTGATTTGCAGGATCAAGCCATGGCATATGGCGTTGATTTTTCCCGCTTCCGCGAGCCAAAACGCGCTGTAGACAATCTGGATCTGGGGCCATTGGTCGCCACCACGATGACGCGCTGCATCTCTTGCACCCGCTGTGTGCGCTTTACATCCGAAGTCGCCGGCATCACCCAAATGGGCCAAACTGGACGCGGTGAAGATGCTGAAATTACAACCTATCTGAATCAAACTTTGGATAGTGAGTTGCAGGGCAATATCATTGATCTATGTCCAGTTGGGGCTTTGACATCAAAGCCTTACGCATTTTCCGCACGGCCTTGGGAATTGAAAAAAACCGAAACCATCGACGTGATGGACGCGCTAGGCTCGAATATTCGGGTTGACACCAAGGGCCGCGAAGTGATGCGCATCGTGCCGCGTAATCATGACGGGGTGAATGAAGAATGGTTGTCCGATAAGGGTCGTTTCATCTGGGATGGTTTGCGGCGCCAACGGCTGGACCAGCCTTATGTGAAGCAGGGCGGCAAGCTGAAGCCGGCCTCATGGGACGAGGCGTTTGCCGCGATCAAAAAAGCCGTGAAAGGCAAGAAAGTTGCAGCCATAGCGGGTGATCTGGCCTCGGTAGAAACGATGTATGCGCTGAAAGCGCTTGTGTCTGGTTTGGGCGGTAAAGTTGAATGCCGTGTGGACGGGGCTAAATTGCCGATCGGCAATCGTTCCGCTTACGTTGGCACAGCCACAATCGAAGATATTGACAGTGCCGAGCTGATCCAACTGATCGGTACCAACCCGCGCCATGAAGCCCCTGTGCTGAACGCGCGCTTGCGCAAAGCATGGTCGCGTGGTGCCGATATTGCAATGCTGGGTGAGGCGGTTGATCTGACCTACGATTACGCCCATGTGGGCACAGATCGTGCAGCCCTTGAAGCCTTGACGAAAAAGCAAATATCCGCTGAAACGCAGCAAGTTCCCAGCCTTGTAATCGTTGGCCAAGGCGCCATTCCAGGCGCGGACGGCGAAGCGGTTCTGGCCGCCGCAATCCAGTTCGCCGAAAACACCAACGCAACAGTGTGTGTGCGCGATTCCGCCGGTCATCGGGGCTGGGGTGTGGC
>CAZMMG010000218.1:0-4283 GCA_964567355.1 uncultured Neptunicoccus sp. | reverse complement strand
TTTGTGATACTGTTGTTTGTATTCTGTTGTGTGTTTTTGCTTGTTTCTTTCATTGTGTGTGTTTATCATGATATAGGTATGCATCTTCTGATTGTTGTTCTTTCTTGTTTTTTTGTCAATCATAAGACTTCATATGAGCTTCGCCGTAGTCTCTGTGTCTCGGAGATTTTTCTAAGAGATAGCAAAGGGGGTGGGGATTTATTTTGTCACCCAAAGCCCTCGGGATGTGCCCGATGATATTCTGGGCCAATTGGGCAATCGGGTGCAGCATGCCTTGCGTGCCTTTACGCCGCGTGATCGCAAAGCCCTGTTGATGGCGGCAGATACGTTTCGTACCAATCCGCGCTTTGATACCGCCGACACGATTATGGAACTGGGCATTGGTGAAGCTCTGGTATCAACGCTGGAAAAAAAGGGCATGCCTTCGGTGGTCGAGCAAACCTTGATCCGTCCACCGTCGTCGCAATTGGGGCCGCTGAGCAAAGTTGAGCGTCAGGCGGTGATCGATAGCTCGCATCTGGCCGGTATCTATGAGGCCGCACTTGACCGGATTTCAGCCTTTGAGACCCTCGGCAAGCGGGCTGAACAAGCCGCCGAAGAAGCCAAAAACGCTGAAGAACCAGAAACCGCCCAAGAAGCGGGTAAAAGCTACAAACGGGCAAGACGTTATGACGGCGGCGCATACGGTCACAAAACCCGCAAAAGATCATCGCGCAGTGACGATATCGGCACAGTTTTCGCCAAATCATTCGCCCGCCAACTGGGATCAAAGGCGGGTCAGTCGTTGATGCGCGGGGTATTGGGCAGCCTGTTCAAGGGGCGCTAAAGCGGGCGCAGCTTTAATTTGGTGATGCGGTTTTGTTCGCGTTTCACGATCTGGAACCGGTAGCCGTGAAAGCTAAAAACCTGCCCCTCACCGGGGATCATCCGGGCTTCGTGGATCACCAGACCCGCGACCGTATTAGCCTCGTCGTCGGGCAGGTTCCAGTCGTAAGACCGGTTCACATCGCGAATGGTTGCAGCCCCGTCAATTTCATAATTGCCCTTCGCATCCTTGTTTTGTTCCAAAGCATCATCCTGATCGTGCTCGTCGGTTATTTCGCCGACGATTTCTTCCAGAATATCCTCAAGCGTGATCAGGCCTTGCAAGGCACCGTATTCATCAACCACTAGGGCAAAATGGGTACGGCGGTGCAGAAACTGGCGCATTTGATCGTCAAGCGTCGTGGTTTCCGGCACGAAATAGGGCTTCATCGCCACATCCATAATATTGAGTTTAGACAGGGGCTTTTGCCGGTTGTTTGCATTGCGTAACAGCTTTTCAACTGCCCGCGACAGGTCTTTGGCGTGAACGACGCCGACTATATTTTCAGGTTCGCCTTTGAAAATCGGAATGCGTGTATAGGCCGAGTCCAGACATTTTCGTACGTTTTCACGCGGGTCTTCATCGGCATCAATCATTTCGATGTGAGAGCGGTGCAGCATAATCTCTTCGACCTCACGGTCTTTTAAATCCAATGCCCCCAGCAATCTGTCGCGGTCGTCTTTTTGAAAACTGCCTTCCACATGGCCCAGTGAAATGGCGCCCGCGATTTCCTCTTGGGCGGCCTCTTTGATGTCCAAATTTGACGATTTCAGCCCGAACAGACGCAATAATATGCGCACGAACCATTGTATTGCCGCCACAATCGGAGAAAGGAAAATGACCAGAACGCGTATTATGGTCGAGACCGAAGTGGCGGTGGTTTCGGCATTTGTAATGGCGTATGTTTTGGGCAGAACCTCTGCAAAAATCAGAACCAGCAAGGTCATCACAAGGGTGGCATAGGCCACGCCGCTGTCGCCCAGCAGCCGTGTAAACAGGCTGGTGGCGAGCGCAGTGGCCAGAATATTCACCAGATTGTTGCCCAACAAAACCGAACCGATCAGCCGTTCATTATCATCCGTCAGGGCAAGAGCACGTTTGGCACCGCGCGATCCTTGTTTGGCTAAAGAGTGCAATTTACCCCGGCTGGCCGCCGTCAGGGCGGTTTCCGAGCCCGAGAAAAAAGCGGATAGGACAAGCAGGGCCAGAATACACAGGATTGTTATCCACGAAGCCGTGTCTAAAGTGCCGATGATTAATAATATGGTTTCCATTCCAGTGGATTTCCTTAAAATTTAAGCCTTGCCCATTATGGGGCTTGCTGGCTGTCACATCAAGGGATGGAATGCGATGAAAATTTGTGATTTGGGTGAGATTAACGGCGATATGCTATTGTTTGGCGGGGTTTATTCCAATTTGGCCGCCCTGATGGCGTTGTTTAAGGTGGCTAAAGAGCACGGCATTGCCGCGCAAAACTGCATTTGCACCGGTGATGTGGTGGCCTATTGCGCCGATGCCGAAAGCTGTGTCGATGCCATTCGTGCCTTCGGTTGCCCGGTTGTGGCTGGCAATTGCGAGGTGCAATTGGCACAGGATGCACAAGATTGTGGCTGTGGTTTTGATGCGGGGTCAACCTGTTCGGTTTTATCTAATGATTGGTATAACCATGCACGGCGCCAGCTGAGTGATGCAAACAAACGCTGGATGGGCCAATTGCCCGAGCGTATTTTATTCAGCCGTAATGGCCAGCGTTATGTGGTTCTTCACGGCGGCGCTACAGATATTTCACGCTTTATTTGGCCGGTGACAGGTAAAGATATAATTTTACTAGAAATCAATAAGTTAAAAGAACAAGTTGATGCATTTGATCATGTAATTGCAGGCCATTCGGGCATCGCGATGAACCGCGTCATTTCGGGGGTTTCCTGGACTAACACAGGGGCGATAGGCATGCCGGATCATCGGGGGAAGCAACAAACGAATTATGGGTACCTATCGGAAAACACAATTTTAATCAAAGAGTTAAGTTATGATGTTGATGTTACATTTGCAGCGATGCAGGCAGCTGGATTAACCCAAGGTTATGATCAGGCCCTGCTTTCAGGCTATTGGCCAAGCGAAGAAACATTGCCGCCTGAAATGCACCGAAAAACAGTTTAATCCTGCGCCATTGGATGATGTTTCAGCACCAGTGATTTCAGCTTTTCATCCAGCACATGGGTGTAAATTTCGGTGGTCGCAATATCCGCATGACCCAGCAACATCTGGATCACCCGCAAATCGGCTCCGTTTGCTAACAGATGGGTGGCAAAGGCATGGCGCAGGGTGTGCGGTGTCACCTCACCCGGGTCAAGCCCTGCATTCAGGGCAATTTCCTTGATCAGCATATAAAATCTGATCCGGGTTAAATGCCCCGATTTACCGTTTGACGGGAACAGAAATTTGGAAGGCGGGATGCCTTTGCTGCGGGCTAGTTCTGCCCGTTTGTCAAAGTTTGCCAGATAAGCTGCCGTTGACATTTTTGCCGGTGGCGACAAGGGCACCATACGTTCTTTACCGCCTTTGCCTTTGACAAACAGCATTTCGGGATTACCGCGCACCGCCGCCACCGGCAGCGAAACAAGTTCTGTAACCCGCATGCCGGTGGCATATAAAAGCTGCATCAAACAGGTGTTGCGCAGGCGGTCGGTCGCATTACGGCCAGTTTGCGTCGCGGCATCCAACATGCGCTCTACGTCTGTTTCGCTTAGGGTTTTGGGTAAATGCCGCTTTTTGCGCGGGCCTTTGATTTGGGCGGACGGGTCATCGGGGCGCCAGCCTTCTTCAAAGGCAAAACGGAACAACTGGCGTATTGCGGACAGGTGGCGTGCGCGGGTGGCTGCGGCCATACCGCGAGTTTCCAGCGCAACAATGAAATTTTCAACATGAATGCGGGTGGCGGATTTTAAATTTTCTTTGGTTTTGTCCAGATAGGATTCGAATTCACGCAAATCCCGTGCATAGGCTAAAATCGTGTTGTCGGCGGCATCCTGTTCTGCCTGTATCGCTTCCAAGAAGGTTTCGATCCAGTGCGATGTCATGTGGGTTTACCCAATAAAAGTAATTGGATAGCAATATTCTGGGCTTCTTCCTTAAGGCCGCTATAGGCCAGAACCGATAAGGCCGTCTCGACATCGCCGACATCGCTGTTTGGTCCTGAGTGCAACAGGGTCAGAGCTGTCAGCACGGCCGCGCCGCGCTGTCCGTTGTCTACGGTTTGATGTAATACCGTTTTGGGTGACAGGCCGGTCAAAGCATTGGAAATAGCTTGCTGCAAATCACCCTTGGGCGGGGCATCATATCGGTTTGATAAAAGGGCTGCGAGCAAGCTTTCTTGTTTGTTGTTTGCGGCCCACTTTAACGCTCATGCACGGCGTGT
>CAZMMG010000217.1:0-4300 GCA_964567355.1 uncultured Neptunicoccus sp. | reverse complement strand
GTTCATTATATAATGCGTTTGGCGATCTCGATGCTGTCGTGCGCGCGATTATTTCAAAATCTGCGGCAATGCTGTCTGATAGGTTGCATGCGGCTGTCGAGACTGCTCCACAAGATAAACGTTCACGCCTGGTTGCCTTGGGAGAGGCCTACTTTGATTTTGCAACCGCGGAACCCCGGCGATGGTGGTTGATGTTCGAGTATAGATCAGACCTTCCTCAAGACCCCAAAGCGCAAGACTTCCAGACCGGTCTTCTGGAAATGCTGATCATTGCCGGAGAAGCCGATCCGGAATCCGAACAGCACCGGCAGTTCTTTCTACTTTTGTGGGCAAGCGTGCACGGATTGGTTTCACTTGCCTGCAGGCCTACTATTGTCGCCATTAACCCAAAAGTTGCCCGAACCTATATCGGCGACCTCGTTGACTCAGGGTTCAACGCCTTTCCATTAAACTGATACGGTTTCACCCCACCAAAATGCAAAAACCCCCGACTTTACAGTCAGGGGTTTCCAATTCTTTATCCGGCAAGCGGCCCGGCGATACTTCGTATCACCTACACCGCTCTGGCAACCGCGTTGCGGTTACCAGTACCTACCAATCCTCGCGTTGAACGACGCGGGTTTTAACCGGTAGTTTCATCGCTGCAAGGCGCAGGGCCTCGACGGCTACGGCTTCTGAAACACCGTCAATTTCAAACATGATCCGGCCCGGTTTTACTTTGGCTGCCCAAAACTCAACGGAACCTTTACCTTTACCCATACGGACTTCGGTAGGTTTTTTGGTGACAGGCAGATCGGGAAAAATACGGATCCAGACACGGCCTTGACGTTTCATGTGGCGTGTCATCGCGCGGCGTGCCGCCTCAATTTGACGCGCAGTGATGCGTTCGGGTTGTGTCGCCTTCAGGCCGAATGACCCGAAGTTCAGTTCAGAACCGCCTTTAGCAAGACCGTGGATACGGCCCTTGAATGCTTTGCGGAATTTTGTACGCTTTGGTAAAAGCATTTTCTTTCTCCTTCAGCGCGCTTAGCGACGTGGGGGGCGATTACCGCCACCATGTGGACGCGGCGCACCGCCTTCTTGTGCTTCAGCAGCGCGGCGTTCGTGGGCTTGTGGATCATGTTCCATGATCTCGCCTTTGAAAATCCAAACCTTGATACCGATAATGCCGTAGGCAGTCAGGCCTTCGGCACGGGCGTAATCAATGTCGGCACGCAATGTGTGCAACGGCACGCGACCTTCACGGTACCATTCGGTACGGGCAATTTCAGCACCGCCCAAACGACCGGCAACGTTGATACGAATACCCAAGGCACCCATACGCATAGCGTTTTGCACCGCGCGTTTCATCGCACGGCGGAAAGACACACGACGTTCCAGTTGCTGTGCAACACTTTCGGCAACCAAAGCTGCGTCCAGTTCGGGTTTGCGAACCTCGACGATGTTCAGGTGCAATTCAGACGCTGTCAAAGTTGCGACTTTCTTGCGCAGGGTTTCGATGTCCGCACCTTTTTTGCCGATGATCACACCAGGGCGTGCAGAGTGGATTGTCACCCGGCATTTCTTGTGTGGACGCTCGATAATCACGCGCGAAATACCCGCTTGAACACATTCTTTTTTGATGAAATCACGGATTTTCAGGTCTTCCAGAAGAAGATCGCCAAAATCCTTGCTTTCAGCAAACCAGCGGCTGTCCCATGTACGGTTGACTTGCAGACGGAAGCCAATTGGATTGATCTTTTGACCCATTATGCTTGCTCCTCAGCTGGCTGACGCACTAGAATTGTCACTTGCGCGAATGGCTTCAGGATTTTACCGTAGCGACCGCGCGCACGAGGCCGACCACGTTTCATCACCAGATTTTTACCAACATAAGCTTCTGCAACGATCAGCTCGTCCACATCCAACCCGTGGTTGTTTTCTGCATTGGCAATCGCTGATTGCAATGTTTTCTTTACATCGTCAGCAATGCGTTTTTTGGAAAACGTCAAATCGGACAATGCTTTTGCAACTGGTTTATTGCGGATCAATTGTGCAACAAGGTTCAGCTTTTGCGGGCTGGTTTTCAGCATGCGGGATACGGCCATAGCTTCGTTATCCGCAACGCGACGAGGGTTTTTAGACTTAGACATGGCCTACTTCCTTTTCGCTTTTTTGTCAGACGCGTGACCATAATAGGTACGGGTCGGGCTGTATTCACCGAATTTCTGGCCAATCATATCCTCGGATACGTTAACGGGGATGTGCTTGCGGCCGTTGTAGACCCCAAATGTCAAACCCACAAATTGTGGCAGAATAGTTGATCGGCGAGACCAAATTTTAATAACTTCATTACGCCCTGATGCGCGTGATGCTTCGGCTTTTTTAAGCACATATGCATCTACGAATGGGCCTTTCCAGACTGAACGAGACATATCTTAGCGGCCCTTCTTCTTGGCATGACGAGAACGAATGATGAATTTATCCGTTGTCTTGTTTGAACGTGTGCGCGCGCCTTTAGTAGGTTTGCCCCAAGGTGTCACAGGATGGCGACCACCGGATGTACGGCCTTCACCACCACCATGTGGGTGATCGACCGGGTTCATAACAACACCACGAACAGATGGGCGGATGCCCTTGTGACGGTTACGACCGGCTTTACCCAGATTTTGGTTGGAATGGTCAGGGTTTGAAACAGCCCCAACAGTTGCCATGCATTCTTGGCGCACCAAACGTAATTCACCAGATGACAAACGCACCTGTGCGTAGCTGCCATCACGGCCAACAAACTGGGCATAAGACCCGGCAGCGCGTACCATTTGGCCGCCCTTGCCTTGTTTCAGCTCGATGTTGTGAATAATTGTCCCGATTGGCATGCCTGTGAACGGCATTGCGTTCCCGGGCTTGATATCGGCTTTGGCAGAAGACACGACTTTATCACCGATAGCCAAACGCTGTGGTGCTAAAATATAGGCTTGTTGCCCGTCTTCGTATTTGATCAGCGCGATAAACGCAGTCCGGTTCGGGTCGTATTCGATCCGCTCTACCGTGGCTGGAGCATCCATTTTGTTCCGCTTGAAATCAACGATACGGTAAAGGCGTCTTGCCCCACCGCCTTTGCGACGCATAGTAATCCGTCCGGTATTGTTCCGGCCACCGTTTTTGCGCACACCTTCGGTGAGTGCTTTAACAGGACGGCCTTTCCAAAGCTCGGAACGGTCAATCAGAACCAACCCACGTTGGCCTGGCGTCGTCGGTTTATACGACTTTAATGCCATTCTTTCTGTCTTCCGTTTTTAGTGCAACCCATGTGGGGCCGCGAAGTTATAGGGCCCCGAAGGTCCCCGCTTTAAAAAGATAGAGAGGCCCCGGAACGAATCCGAGACCAATCGACTTGCGCGATGTATCAGGGATGCGGGGGGGTGTCTATAGGTGGGTGGGGTTTTGTTGGGCGTAAGTTTACCGCGTGCAAGCGGCCTACGCCCAACCTCCCACACCACGGGAGTATTGGTGTGGGATGCTTTCAAGTTAAATACCGCAAAGGTTGTAATCTAACTGTAACACGGGTAGCTTTAATTTCATTCGTATATAGGAGAGAATAATTGCCCGCAAAACTTCCTTATTTAGCCTCACCAGGAACAGTAAAAACTGTACTAGATAAAATTATCACTGCGCGAACTCCAGAACGTTTCACCCAAGATTTTTTAGAAACAAAACTCGGAGCAAAAGGCGGTAGTGCCCGCGCTGTTATCCCACTTCTAAAGCGAATTGGTATGCTAGAGCAGGATGGTAGTACAACTGACATTTATCGAAAATTCAGAAACAACGAAACATCTGAAGCGGCAATGGCTAAGGCGATCCGTCACGGGTACAAGGAGCTATTCGATAGAAACGAATATGTTCACGAACTTGACAAGCCAAAACTTCTTGAAATGGTCAATGAAATTTCAGGTAAGGAAAAGGGCAACTCAGTGGATTCTTTGACCGTTTCGACATTTTTAAACTTAAAAGAATATGCTGACTTCGAGGCCAATCTTGAAGAAGGGCAGAATGAACCGATAGAAGTTAAGTCGGCAAATTCGCAAGAAACCAACACTCCCCCCTCAACGGTACAGAGAACACCAGTACAACAAACGCAAGGGGACACTCCGTTAGCCCTCGCGTATTCAATCAACCTTCACTTACCTGAAACCGATGATATAAAAGTGTTCGATGCAATCTTTCAGTCGCTAAATAATAATATTCTTAAGCAAACCGATGGATAAGCATACTATACGCTATTTTATGTTAAACAATCTCAGCATTGAAAGCGGTATAAGAC
>CAZMMG010000216.1:0-4325 GCA_964567355.1 uncultured Neptunicoccus sp. | reverse complement strand
GTCCAGATCCGCCCCCGTCGCCCCCAGAAAAGTCATAATCAGATCTTCTTGACCGGACAACCATGCAAGCGCTTGCATGGCGATAACCTCGGCCTGATCCTGTGTGTAATTCATTGCGGTTTTGGCTTTCGGTGATGTTTGTTTTGCCATTTGCGGCGTTGTTCTTCCAGCGTTTTGACAAAATCCTCGCGTTCTTTATCGCTCATCCCGGCAATGATGGCAACAAAAGCGGTTTGAGCATCTTTTGTTACGTTTGAAACCCGCGCTCGCTGGGCATCGAACGCGGCATTCAGGGCTGGCTCATCAAAGGGTTTGGCCAGGATAACCTGGTGAATTTCGACCATGGCCTCAAAGATAGCTTGGCGGTTGGCACGGATTTTTCCCCGGTGTTGCTTGAAATATTTGTGCACCTCTTCGCGTTTATTTTCGGGAAGTGCATGCATGAAGCCGCGCATGGAAAAATTGCTGGAAACAGTGCCTGCCATGCCTCCTTTGTGATGCCTGATCGTAGCCCCGATAGCCAAACCGGCAACGGCAAGGTTAAGCCCCAATGAGACAATCAGCAGGATTTTTATCCATGATTTTTTAACGGTTGATTTTTTATCTGTCATATCAGCCCTCTTGGAACAAAGTTTCAATGTCGGAAGCGACCGAAAAACTGTCTTCAGTGAATGTATCCGCAGTTTGCGTTTCTGTGCCGCGAATATCGGGTAAACGATCAGGGGCAGAATAGCCGATAATGGCCCCCAATGAGGCGCAAGTGGCAAGTGCAAAAACCGGTTTCCAGCCGCCAATGGCGTGCAAAACCGTTCGGCCCCAAGGCATCAGCCGCCAAACGGGGGGGCGCAGATATTGCGTAGGGATTTGCGCGCAGGCATCCCTTGCAACGGCATCCATTAAGGCGGCACTTGGCATCGGGGTTTGCTGTTTTGCAGCGTCGAAAAACCTGGCCAAATCCTGTTCCGGTTTATCTGTCATCATTTCAATCCCAATCCTTGTTTCTGGTCGGCCAATAAAGCCGCCAATTTGCGCTTTGCCCGCGCAGTCAGGCTTTCAACCGCCTCGATGCTAATCTCCATGATCGCGGAAATTTCCGGATTGGACAACTCTTCAATATGGCGCAATGTCACCGCCAACCTTTGGCGTTCGGGCAGCGCCGCAAGGGCGTTTTGCAAAGCCGTGGCCCGATCGCGCGATTGCATGTTGGTTATCACAGACGGTGCATCATCCGCGGGCTCGGGGACATCATCTATATTCACACCCCGCCTTTTGCGTAGACGGTCGATACAAAGGTTGCTTGTAACCCGGTAAAGCCAGGTTGACACCTGTGCTTCGCCCTGCCGCCAATGGGGCGCAATTTTCCACAATCGCAACAGGGCTTCCTGGGTCACATCCTCGGCGTCGGCGGTGTGGTTCAACAACCGTCTAGCCAAGGCAAAAACGCGCGGCGTGTGGCGATAGGTCAAGGCTTCAGCCGCCGCCCTATCCCCACCCGCGTAAAGCACCATCAAAGTGTCATCACTGACATCGTTCATTGCATCAAATGCCATCATACCTCTGATTTAACGAGCCCTGTGTCAAAGAGCAATGTGGCGAGCGCCCCCTAGTTTGCGGGTTGCTTCATTTTATGATCGCGCATGTTTTCAGCTTCCGCTTTCGAGATTTTACCATCCTTGTCGGTATCCACCCGTTTGAACATATGCGCGCCGCGCCCTTTCATTTCGGTTTGAGTAATTTTGCCGTCTTTGTCTTTGTCCATATGATCAAACATGCGGTCGAGATGCTTTTGCATACGTTGCATCATTACCGCCCGCATCTCATCCTTTGACAATGCGCCGTCACCATTGGTGTCTTTTTGCACAAATTTCGCATTGTGATGGGCATCTATTTCCTCTTGGGTGATAAAACCGTCCGAATTTACATCAATCTTATCGAATTGCTTCACCAGCATGCCGGGGCCTTTATGCTCTGTTCCGGCAAAAGCAGCTCCAAGGGAACCAATAACAATTGCACCGATGATCGAAGTTTTCACAAAACCATTCATATCTTCATTCCTATACCTGATTATCCAGCAAGCAGGTTTTGCTTACTTATAAATAGATACGCGGGACAATCGGTTTTCCGTCGCAGAAATATCCACAAGGTTTGCGACATCGCGCCGCAAGACAGCTTGTCCCAGTTTATTTTGCCGCTCAATGGGCTATGACCTGTCCCATGACAAAAGAATCTACACCGTTTAATGAAGAACGCCCCGTAAAGCCTGCGCTGTTGCGCGGTTGGCGCCGTGTTTGTCCCAATTGCGGCTCCGGGCCAATTTTTGATGGGTATTTAAGCGTGCATGACAGTTGCCCGGTTTGCTCGGAAGAGTTTTATCATCACCGCGCCGACGATGGCCCGGCTTATCTGAATATCCTGATTACTGGTCATATCGTGGCCCCGTTGATGCTGGTTACATTCGAGATATTTCGTCCTGACCCGATTATTTTAAGCCTGATTTTCATTCTGATTTTTGTCACCGTGGCCCTTTATATGCTACCCCGTATCAAAGGTGCGCTGATTGCTTTGCAATGGGCCAAGCGGATGCACGGCTTTGGTGAAAAAAAGCTGGAACACCAGCCAAGCACCCCCTAAACTCGGGTTTATGAGTTCTTTATTCCTGACCCTGAAAAACCCTGTTTTTCCCGATAATCTGCTGCGTCTGGCGCAATCCGCCAAAACTCCGCGCGTAGCGATTGCATCTGCGGGAGCGGCATTGCCGATGCAGGCAGCTTATGACGCCACCCTTAAGGGTATTATGGTACCGATTTTCACCGGTGAGGTAAATGCAATCAAGGCCGAGGCGGACAAGCTGGACTGGGATATTTCGAACTATGAAATCATTGCAACCAGCGGCGAAGAGGCGGCGGGAAATGCCGCTGCACTGGCTTGCGGGCAGGGTCGCGCCGATGTGCTGATGAAAGGGCATCTGCACACGGATGTATTTATGAAATCCGCCCTGTCGCGGGATAACGGCCTGCGGTCGGGTGCGCGTTTGGTGCATGTGTTTCATGTCTCGCACCCCGAAGGCGGCAAGCCCTTGCTGGTGTCGGATGCGGCTGTGAATGTCGCCCCCGATATGGAAACACGCAAAGCCGCGATCACCTACTGCATTGATATATTGCATAAATTGGGAAATGATCAGCCGAAACTGGCGATGTTATCGGCCACAGAAAGCGTGCTGCCAGCGGTACCCTCATCGGGGCAGGCGCGCGACTTGCGCGACTGGGCGCGCGGCGCGTATCCGGACGCCTGTTTTTCCGGGCCATTGGCGCTTGATCTGATGCTGTCACCCGAAAGTGCCGCGATCAAAGGCATGCAAAGCGACCCTGTCGCGGGTGATGCGGACGCGATTATCGTGCCCGACATTGTCAGCGGCAACACCCTGTTCAAGGCACTGGTTTACCTGTCGGGGGGCTGTGCCGCGGGGGTGGTGATGGGGGCAAAAGTGCCAATATTACTGACCAGCCGCGCCGACCCTGCGGTGGCAAGAATGGCATCCGTAGCACTGGCCGCTATATTGCATCGCTGAGGGAGACATCTGCGGCAATAAACCTTGCCATCCTTTCTAAATCCTATCAGATTTAACCAATTTCCAATAATGCTCACCGAGAACTGTCAGCTTGCAAGATTTAGATTCCATTGCAGCAAAGTACATATGGTCAGCATCAACTGGCTTAACCAAATTCACAGCAACCATCTTTTGCAAAATAGCAAAAATACTACAATTTTCTTCAATTGGATGATCACTTGTGGGTTCGAAAGAGGGATCAAGTTTAAATTCCGAGCCAATCTCATTAAAAAATTCAGTTAATTTATGGAGGTTGTTTAAACTTATCGGCGGTTGAACTTTTTTAAGAGAAACAAAAGATGTAATACTTGTTTTAAATACTGGTCTTTGAACCCATGGGCCAAGCGATTGATCTATATGTGCATAGATTGATGCAGGAGATATATCACCAACTAGGTTAGCAGCACTTCCATTGAGAGCATCTACAAAAAGAGAAGTAAAAACCCCTTCTCCATTTTTCTCCATTGCGTATTGATTTTGGCTAGAGGCTGTTAAGATCGTAACCCCCACCCCAATATTAGTAGTCGGATCGTTTGGCTTTGGATTACCTGCTATTCCTGCATGGCAACTATCTAATACGATAATACAATTATCTGCGGGCGAGTTATTTGCAATGGCAACAAGCTCATTCACAGAAAGACCTTCATCGCCTTCCGCAGCATCTGAGGTAACTAAGTATCCACTTAGATCATCAATAAATCCATGTCCAGAATAGTAA
>CAZMMG010000215.1:0-4331 GCA_964567355.1 uncultured Neptunicoccus sp. | reverse complement strand
TCTTGGCACTGTTCAATGCCTGATCGGCGGTCAGAAGGGCCACGTTTTGTGCAGTAATGCTTGCCACCGCCTCTAACGGGTTGGCGGTAAGGTTTGCCGCAAGACCTGCGGCCATCACAACGATCATTGTTTCACCAATGGCCCGCGATGCCGCCAACAGCAGGCTGCCAGCAATGCCCGGAAGGGCGGCAGGCAGAATAACCCGTTTGACGGTTTCGGAATGGGTGGCCCCCATGCCCAGCGAGGCATCACGCATCGCTTGGGGAACCGCATTGATGACGTCATCCGACAGCGACGAGATCAGCGGCACAATCATAATGCCCATCACCAGCCCTGCCGCAAGCGCACTTTCCGAAGCCACTTCCAACCCGATATTTCCCCCGGTCATCCGAATGAAGGGGGCTACGGTCAGGGCTGCGAAAAATCCGTAAACAACGGTGGGAATGCCAGCAAGAATTTCCAGCATAGGTTTAACCCAATCGCGGGTGCGCTTGGTGGCATATTCTGCCAGATACACCGCTGAAGCCAGCCCCAAGGGGGTGGCGATAAGCATCGCAATCGTTGAGATCAGCAAAGTGCCGGTAAAAAGCGGCAGCACACCGAATTGACCCTCGGATGCAACCTGATCACTGCGCAATGCGGTTTGCGGCGACCATGTGGCAGAGAACAGAAATTCGCTTAGCGGGATTTTCTTGAAAAAGGCGACCGCTTCGAATGCCAACGAGAAAACAATGCCGACAGTAATGGCAACCGCTACCAGTGCGCATAAAAGCATGACGAGTTTAATGACGTTTTCGATGAGCACTGATCTGTTGCCAGCCGTGACATTGAAATTGTTCGCAGGGTTGGTGTCTTGAGCTGCCATTGGGTGTTCCACATATCATGAAATCAATCCGAATCCTTCGGATACAGGCAAAATAAACAGGTTTTGTAACGGTTGGATTAAGGTTATGTAACAGTTTTGCGAAACGCGTACCGTGCATATGAAAAAGGGGCGTGTCCGCCCCTTTTATGTTCAATTGTAATTAAAACTACATTGCAAGATTGCTTAGGTCTTTGGCTTTTTGAGCCGATTCTTTGCGCAGAGCATCAGGCAGAGGGATCAAACCTTTGTCAGCCAAATATCCATCAGGGCCCCAAGTATCTTCCGAGGTAAATTCAGCCATATATTCCTGAATGCCCGGAACCATGCCGATGTGATCTTTCTTTACGTAGAAATACAAAGACCGTGAAATCGGGTAGTTGCCTTCGGCAATGGCATCAAATTCAGGGGCAACGCCGTTAATGACCGAACCTTGAACCTTATCGGTGTTTTCTTCAAGATAGCTGTAACCGAAGATGCCCAATGCATTCGGGTTTGCTACCAGTTTTTGCACGATCAGATTGTCGTTTTCACCGGCTTCGATAAAGGCACCGTCTTCACGCATGGTGTGGCACAATGCTTTAAAGGCTTTCTTGTCGGTTTTTTTCAGGGCTTTGACCCAAGGGATGGTTTTACAACCGCCTTGCATTGCCAGCTCGACAAACGCGTCGCGTGTGCCGGATGTTGGCGGTGGGCCCATGACTTCGATTTTTACGGCTGGAAGCGATGTATCGACCTGATCCCATGTTGTATATGGGTTTGGCTGTGTTTCGCCTTCAACGTCTGTCGGTACGTTTTTGGCCAATGCCAAATACAAATCGGCCAATGTCACATTGAATTGTGCCGCATCTTTTGAATTGGCAAGGACGATCCCGTCAAACCCGATTTTGATTTCCACGATATCGGTGATACCGTTAGCCGCACATTTTTCAACTTCTGAAGATTTGATGCGACGTGATGCATTGGTGATGTCCGGAGTGCCTTCGTCTTTACCGGCACAAAACAGCTTCAAACCACCGCCCGAGCCTGTGGATTCGATAACAGGTGTTTTGAACGCGGTTTTTTTGCCAAAACGCTCGGCCACGGTTGTTGCGAATGGAAATACGGTTGATGACCCGACAATTTTGATCTGGTCACGGCCGGCGAATGCGGGGGCCGCAGTTACTGATGCCAATGCAACAGCGGTAAATGTAAGAGTTTTCAGGAACATATGTTCGACCTCTGGTTTGTTTAAACGATCCGATTCCTTTCGGATGTGTAAAATTTAGGCTAGATTTGTGACAAAAGGCTTTAATTTGCGTAACAGTTTTATGACGCCTGAAATGTATCGCTATTATAAGAGACTAGCCCACCCCTGTCTCTTCCGAAGCTGTCATATCTGATGCTGGCAGGCGAAACCCCGGCTCTAGATCAACAGAAATGAAGAGTCGCTAAAATCACGTTGGAAGCTGTCCAGTAATTGGGGGGGGCGCAGTTATACGTTTCTGACAATTTTCACGAATTGGTTGAAAATTGGCTCGTTGGACGCAATGACAGAACCGTCGGTCAGGCTGTTGCCATCCTCATAAACCGATGTTGTCAGACCGCCGGCCTCTTTGACCAATAACAGCCCTGCGGCAATGTCCCATGCGTTCAGGCGGCGTTCCCAATAGCCGTCATAGCGGCCTGCGGCGGTGTAGGCCAAGTCAAGCGATGCGGCCCCCCAACGGCGCACGCCAGCACAGGCGGGCAGGATGCGGGCAAGGTCTTGCAAGGTGTCGGGCAAATCACCGCGACCGCCAAACGGCAGGCCGGTGGCGAAGATCATTTCGATCATGCGTTTGCGCCCCGAGGTGCGGATGCGTTTGTCGTTCATCCATGCGCCGCCACCTTTTTCAGCGATGAACATTTCTTCGCCCGATGGGTTAAATACCACAGCAGCGACTATTTCGCCTTTGTGTTCAAGCGCGATGGATATAGCCCAGTGTGGCAATCCGTGCAAAAAGTTGGTGGTGCCGTCCAACGGGTCAACAATCCAGCGACGGGTTGGGTCGGCGCCAGCAATTTCCACGCTTTCTTCGCCACAAAATCCGTAATTTGGCCGGGCTTCCAGAAGTTCATCTTTAAGTATTTCTTCGGCTTTCAGATCGGCCCGACTGACGAAATCACCGGGGCCTTTGGCGGACACTTGCAGATTTTCAACTTCTTTGAAATCGCGCATCAGTGACCGGCCTGCTTTGCGGGCGGCTTTGATCATCACATTGATATTGGCAGACCATTGCGACATGGATTTGTCCTTTTGTTCGGGTTGGCCCCCTATAGGCCGAGTTCTAAGGAAAGGTCAACGTCTGGCCTGCTGTTTGGCATATTTTACAAAATCCTGAAGATAGCCCAACTCGGCATCCAAGTTGCGTACCGCCGCATAAAGCCGCCGCGACACGCCGCCTTTGGTTAGCCTTTTTCGGACAAAATCATGACCGTATTGAGCATTGTCCACCACCCAGTCGGGTAGTACCGACACCCCGCGACCGGAGGCCACCAAAAGCATGATAACGGCTGTCAGTTCAACTTGGCGCAGGGCTTTGGGCTCAATCTTGGCCGGTGTTAGCAATTCAGTATAAACATCCAGACGGTTTTTGTCTTCGGGGTAGGTGATCAGGGTTTGATCGCGCAAATCCTCGGCCACGATATAGTCTTTTTGCGCCAAGGGATGGTCGATGGCACAGATAAAAGTCGGGTGATAGTCAAAAAGCGGGATGAAGGTGATGCCGTCAATGGCGTCGGGGTCGTCCGATATGGCCACATCGACCTCTTCACGCTGTAACGCGGGCAGGGCATCAAATGCCAGGCTAGGGCGGATGTCGACATCCACATGACCCCATAATTTACGGAATTGTTCCAATACCGGAAACAGCCAGTCAAAACAGGCATGGCACTCAATGGCGATGTGCAACCGGCCAGCTTTGCCGTCAATGGTTTCGGCAAAGTCAATTTCCGCAGCCCGGACGCGCGGCAGAATTTCATCGGCCAGTTTTAGCAACTTATGACCCGCCTTCGATAGTTTAAGGGGTTTTGAGCGGCGCAAGAACAGCTCTATCCCGACCTGATCCTCCAAGGCTTTGACTTGGTGTGACAAAGCGGACTGGGTGATATTCAGCACCTCTGCTGCGCGCGCCAGACCACCTTGGTTGTGTATCGCCTTGATGGTGCGCAGGTGGCGAAATTCCAGGAACATCGGTTCATGCCTTTATGTTTGAATTTCCTGTTTTCTATGAAAAATATGAATTTGATTCACTGGCAGATATGTGGAAAAAGCAATCAACAAAAGAAAGTGTATGTACCCCTTCTGACTATTATCCGTGCAACCTTTGGTCTTTCATTCGCGTTTTTTCCACCCCAGTCGTTAGAACCCAATTTCAAGACATGGATGGCGGTTGATGCGGTTGGCGGGTTTTGCTCCTGCTTTTTCCCTGTGCGTGCTGTTGTTTGG
>CAZMMG010000214.1:1220-4334 GCA_964567355.1 uncultured Neptunicoccus sp. | reverse complement strand
TTATTGTTTTTGTGTGGCGATCCAGTTGTGGTTATGCGTCTAGCTTTTCTTCTTTTTAGTATTTTGTTGCATATGTGTGTTTGTTTTTTTTTTTGCACGCAGAAGATGGCATACGAGATTCGCTTTAGTCTCGTGTGCTCGGAGATGGTTATAAGAGACAGGAATGGCTCTGTGACGATTGCAACAGCAACCGCCGCCCCAATTCCGGACGGTTTTTTTAAATACGCGGACGTTGCCGGGGAGATCAAATCACAATGGGCCTAACTCGCAAACCGGATTGGCAGGCGTGTTTGGCAAAATACATGCACAACGAGGCGCGAAGCGCGTTTGTCTACGGCAAAAGCGACTGCGCCTTGTTTGCAGCAGGCGCCATCAAAGCCATGACCGGAACAGACACTGCAACAGAGTGGCGCGGAAAATATACCACCCTGAAAGGCGGGCTGCGGGTTTTGCGGCGATCCGGCTACAGCGACCATATTGCAGCGGCGGCATGGTTTATGCCTTACGGCAATCGCGCCAGGGTCGGTGATATTGCCGTCCTTGCCGCCGACGAAGGTCCGTCCCTCGGGGTTGTGCAGGGTGAATGGGTTTATTGCAGGACGCTTGGCGGCATCGGCCTTGTGCCTGTTTCCGAGATTAAAAGGGTGTTCAAATGCGGTTGAGTTTACCCATCATATTCCTAATCATGGTGTTGGCAGCCCCTGCTTCGGCCGGCCCAATAACGGGTGCTATAGCCGCCGGGTTCATTGCCGCAGGGGTGTCAGAGGCTGCCGCCGCACTCTTTGCAACCATTATTGTGCGCGCTTCGGTTTCAGCCGCCTTGGGGTGGCTGTCGCGAACGCTGCTTGGAAAGCCTAACCGGGGCCCGCAAGGTCTGACAACGCCGATTATTATGACCGGCGATGTAAACCCGAAATCGTTCATCCTCGGCAAATACGCCACCGCAGGGCAGTTGATCTATCCGCCCATAACCCACGGGCCGACAGCTTATAAACCCTACGTGATCGCGGTCTCGGGCAAATCCCGCTCCAAACTTTCGCGGATCGCAATAGACGGGGCCTGGGTAACCATCGGCACCACGGTGCATCCGGATTACGGGCTGGAGATCACCGGCAAATATCTCGGCTATGCCTGGGTTAAATATTATGACGGCACGCAAACCGTGGCCGATCCGATGATGGTTGCAAAATACGGCGGGCATGCCGATTATCCTTACACCGCCGACATGGTCGGGTCAGGAAACTGCTATGTAATTATAACGCTGAAAGCCAATCCTTCGCTTTATTCGGGCAACACGCAATTTCGCATCGAGCTCTTTGATCTGCCGCTTTATGACCCCCGCAAGGACAGCACAGCGGGCGGGGTTGGGCCGCAGCGGTGGGCCGATCAAACCACATGGACGGGCACGGAAAACCCCGTCGTGATGACCTACAATATCATGCGCGGCATCGATGTCGGTGGCGGTGTTATCTGGGGTGGGCAAGTTGAAGAGGCGGATGTGCCTTTTGCAACATGGGTGACACAGATGGATTATTGTGATGATCTTATCAACGGCAAGCCGCGTTATAAAGCCGGGTTCGAGGTTAAGCTTACCGAAGACAATACCCCTATTGTTGTTATTGGCGAGTTGAACAAATCCTGTGCCGCAAGCATGGCTGACGTCGGCGGTAAATGGATCATCAACAGCGGTGCGCCGCAACAGCCGACCTTGTTTATTACCGATGATGACATTGTGGTCAGTGAAAGCAGAACCATGTCAGCGGTCAAAGCAATTTCCACACTGCACAATGCAGTGTCGGTTTCATACGTCGATCCGGCAAATATCTATCAGCCCAAAGACGCCGATCTTTACAGTGATCCGGTGGCCCTGGCCGAGGATGGTGGCAGGCGGCGGGTTGCCTCCCTGCAATTGCCCGCCGTGACAGATGCGGATCAGGTTTTGCGCCTGCAAAAAGCCGCTCTTGCTGATGATCGGCAGAAAAAAGTCCACAGCCTGACATTACCGGCGCGGCTGGCAGGTGTTGAACCCATTGATGTGATTTCCTGGACAAGTGCAAGGAATGGATACATCGCGCAGGCTTTTCAGGTTGAACGGCCCCTGCACGATCCGACCACATTAGCGCAGCATGTGACAATGCGCGCCGTGAATTATGCCGATTGGCTATAGGAGACAGATGAAATGGTAAATACAACAGTGATCACCGGTATTTTGCGCGATGCGTCAGGTGTTATCCTGCCCAATACAATGGTTCAGTTTACCCGCCCGGGACCTGCGGCACAGGATGGGGCTGTTATTACATCCAAAACGGTGTCCGCAACATCGGATGCATCGGGTGTGATCTCGGTCAATCTTTATACCGGCAATTATGACGCAAAAATTATGCTGTCACCTTATCCCGAACAGTTTCAGTTGCCTGTGCCTGCACCTGTGCCTGCATCGGGCGGGACACCTATAGATTGGTCCGGTTTGGTCAATGCCGCCCCGACGGTTGTCACACCTGACGCGGTTATTGATGCGCAGGCGGCAGCGGCTGCTGCGCAGGCATTGTTCACCGGTTTTGACGCGCGATATTTAGGGGCAAAAGCCACGGCCCCAACCTTGGACAATAACGGGCAGCCTCTTATCGTCGGTGCGCTGTATTTCAACGGGGCATCTTCGGCGATGTTTGAATGGACCGGCACCGCATGGCAAGGGGCAACCGGCCCGGCAGGTCCAACAGGGCCAACCGGAGCGACAGGCCCAACCGGCGCAACCGGCCCTGCGGGGCCCGCCCAGAATTTAGCAAGTGATCCCAGCCCGCAACTTGGCGGGGTCCTCGATACAAACGGGAAATATATCCGGGCCTCCCTTGGCACCGTGCAAGCGGCGGCTCCAACAGTGACACCGCCAATCAACGGGAATACGTTCCATATTACCGGTATAGGCCCCGTTGCAGGCTTTACCGCAAGCGCAAGCAAGATCGGGCAAGCCTATACGGTTATTGCAGACGCGGCGTTGCAGTTGACCAACGGGGCAAGTTTCCTTGTTGAAGGCGGCACAAGAACACTTGCCGCAGGGGATACATTCCAGATCGTGCAGGACACGGCGACCCTGTGGAGAGCATTCGGGTTTTC
>CAZMMG010000214.1:0-1120 GCA_964567355.1 uncultured Neptunicoccus sp. | reverse complement strand
GACGACGCCATTGATGCAATCCTTGCGGCCCTGAAGGCGCAGAACAGACCCCTCTATGCCGAGATTAAAGCGGGTGCGACCAGCTCTGCATCGTTTCATTTCGACAAGGTTTTGGCAATAATTGCAAACCCGGCGGTTGCACCGCTCATTCCCGCAGGTGTGGACGTATCAGCGGCAACACTCACAAAAAACTGGCTGGCGGCCAAGGATTACTGAAATGAAGTTAGAGCATATATTCGGTGATGTTGGATCAGCCGCGATCGCCGGGGCTTTGGGCGGGGTTGTCAGATGGATAACCCAACGCAATGACTGGCGTGAGGGTTTTGCGGCCGTCATCGTCGGATCGATTTGCGCGATATATCTCGGCCCCATCGTTGCCCCGATCATGGAGCCCATCATTGGTAAAATCGCACCGTCCAGCGATGCCGACGGTTTTGCCAGCTTCATCACCGGATTGGGCGGTATCAGTCTGGCGGGCTTTATTCTGGACGTCATAAATTATCGCCGCAAGCAGATCGGGGGCGGCGATGAAAAGAAGGATTAAGCTGGAATGCATAACATGGCTCGTTGCCATACTGTTATTGGCGGCTGTTTCCTTTATTTTTTGAATTGAAATCCCGGCGGGCGAAACCCTGCCAACACCCCACAGCACACTTACCCCAAATCAAATGACCTTGATCGCATGCCCGCCAACCGGCGGGTTTTTTAATGGAGGATAAAATGACCACTCACTATTATGCCAATTGGCGCAATATACCCGACAGGCTTTGGCGCTGGCCAAATTTCAGCGCGGAGGAAATCGCCTCGCGCGGTGACGGCACCATTCGCATCAATGAGGCCGCACTCGACAGGTTGCAGGCCTTACGCAATAATCTCGGCGTGCCGCTGATTGTGCATTCTGCCTATCGCAGTCCTGCCTATAACCGGCAGGTCGGCGGGGCCAAGCATTCGATGCATCTGCAAGGGGCGGCGTTTGACATTTCCATGGCCAACCATGATCCGGTCAAGTTTGAAGCGGCGGCGCGTGCCGTCGGCTTTACCGGCTACGGGTTTTATCCCCGTCAGAACTTCATGCATATCGATATTGGCCGCGCCCGCCAGTGGGGCGATCGGTTTCCGC
>CAZMMG010000213.1:0-4342 GCA_964567355.1 uncultured Neptunicoccus sp. | reverse complement strand
GTTAGTTAAGTGTGTGTCCTAATTGGGGCATTTGAATTTAAGCTAGAACAGGCTCTATTTCGGCCCCTAATGCCAATAATGCACGCTCTTCAAACGGATTGCAGTAGATCATCAACCCGCAAGACGGGTGTTTTGTAGGCAATGTCAGCCCACAAAGCCCCATCAGATTGCCGATACGGGTGTTGCGCAGCGCCAATAAATTGGCTCGGATATAATAATCGCTGTCATTCATTAAGCGTGCAATATTCGGCGGCAGAACCGCCGAAGACGGCAGAATAACGGCGTCATACCCCGCCGTACGTTCAATATAGGCTGCTCGCAAACAATCCAACGTTTGCCAAGCGCGAATGTATTCATAGCCTGAATAAGCTTTGCCTGACAAAAAACGATCACGGATTTCAGGGAACATAAGGTCGGGATGGGCCTCTATTTCGGTTTGCCACTGGGCGTAGGCCTCGGTGGTGAAAAGACAGCCCGAAAGCGGCATGGCATGCGCTAATTCGGGAATATCCAACTCTGACACTTCAGCCCCGGCATAGCGTAAGGCCGCCACCGCTTCTTCAAAGGCGCGTTTTGGTTCAGGATCCAGATCATCCAATGCAAGAGTATTGCAAATGGCAATGCGTTTGCCTTTCAGTCCTGATCGCACAAGCGCCATTGGTTGCGTGCCGCCAAGCACCGCAAACAATTGGGCCGCGTCTTCCACCGAGCGGCAAAGCGGGCCGACAGTATCAAATTTGGCACAAAGCGGCACAACACCTTTGGTGGACAGTAATCCGGAAGTTGTTTTCAGCCCGACAAGGTCGTTCCATGCGGACGGAATACGAACAGAACCACCGGTGTCCGAACCGATTGCAGCAGCGGCAAGATCAAAAGCTACAGATGTGGCGGCACCCGATGACGACCCTCCCGGCACGGCATCGGGGTCGTTGATGCAAGGGGGTGTTTCGGTGATGGGATTCAGGCCAAGGCCGGAAAAGGCCAGTTCCGACATATGGGTTTTGCCCAAGCAAACCAGCCCCGCCTGTGTCGCGTTCGCCAACACTTCGGCGTCTTTATCGGGTATGCGGCCCTTGAGAAATGCCGAACCCGCTTCGGTGGCTGAGCCGCTTGTATCAAACAAATCCTTCCAAGAAACCGGCACCCCGTCCAATAATCCCAGCCGAATACCTTTTACGGCGCGGTTTGTTGCGGCACTGGATTCCGCGCACGCACGTTCCCGTGTGGTGCGTGCATAGATGCGGTTTGTCAGCGGGTGCGCGGCAATGGCAGCCAGAAAGATTTCGGTAATCTCTGACGGGCTGATACTGCCTGCATCAATCATGCGGCCCAGATCGCTTGCGGTTTTTTTCAGCACATCATCTGACATATCAAGACTCCCTTTTGCCGCAGAGTAGCGGTGCATTGACAGGTGGACAATCATAGTTTTCGTGCCTTATTCTAAGGTATGAAAACAGACACGGATATTATTATTGTCGGAGGCGGCCTGAACGGCTGTGCGGCAGCCTTGGCACTGGCACAAATCGGTCAGGACGTGATCCTGATCGATGCGCAACCGAAAGAAATTTTAGCAGACCCCAAATTTGACGGGCGCGGTTATGCGCTGGCTTTGACCTCGAAAAACATGCTGAGCGTTCTGGGTGTATGGGCGGATGTGGCAAATGACAGTTGCCCGATGCTGGACATCAAAGTTAGTGATGGGCATGCGGGCATCGGTGCATCGCCTTATTTTGTGCATTTCGATCATACCGAGATTGAAGAAGGCCCGATGGGCTATATGCTGGAAGATCGGTTTTTGCGCCGTGCGTTGTTGCGTGCGATCACGGAAACTCCGGCAATTAAACATTTGGATCGCACGACTGTTTTGGACCAACAGATCGATGCGGCGCAGGCTTCTGTAGTGCTTGCAGATGGAAAAACCCTAAGCGCAAAATTGCTGATCGGTTGCGACGGACGCAAAAGCCAGGTGGCCACGCGCGCAGGGATAAAACGGTCTGGTTGGGATTATAATCAAACCAGTCTGGTTTGTGCCATTGCCCATGAGTTGCCACATAAAAATACCGCACATCAGTTTTTCATGCCCTCGGGGCCGCTGGCAATTCTGCCGCTCAATGACAATACCAGCTCAATCGTTTGGACCGAAACTACGGAACGTGCAGCCGAAATTACAGTAATGAATGACGTGGATTATATGGCCTGTCTGCATCCCTGTTTCGGGGACTTTCTGGGCAAGATCAGCCTGAAAGGCGGGCGTTATTCCTATCCGCTGAACCTGACCTTGGCAGATCGGTTTGTAGATCATCGCTTGGCACTGGTCGGCGATGCCGCCCACGGCGTGCACCCTTTGGCCGGGCAAGGGTTGAACCTTGGTTTGCGTGATATAGCGGCCTTGGCCGAGGTTCTGGCCAATGCTGCACGGCGCGGTGAGGATATAGGAACGGCAAACGTTTTGAAACGGTTTCAGCAATGGCGGCGGTTTGATACAACCACATCTGTGACTTCGACCGATACGATCAACAGGTTGTTTTCCAATGATAACCCACTGCTTCGCACGGTGCGTGATCTGGGTTTGGGACTGGTTAATGCCACACCCGATTTACGCCGCGGGTTGATGCGGCAGGCCGCCGGGCTGACCGGTGAGTTGCCAAAAATGTTACAAGGCAGAGTGATTTAATCCAAATGCCGTGCCTCGTCTACCAGCATGATCGGGATGCCGTTGCGGATGGGGTATGCCAGTTTTGCAGACTTTGAGACCAGCTCGTTCTTTGCTGCATCATAGACCAATGGCGCTTGCGTTAGCGGGCACAACAAGGCTTCCAGCATTTTCCCGTCGGGTTTTGTTTTTGGGCTCATTGAATTTTTCCATCGTTTTCATCCGAGGTTCTTAAGGCAAATTCCATTAATGTAGCCACGGTTTCACGACGGGTTTTCAAGCATGGTGATTCCAGCAGGGCCTGTCTTTCTTCGGGCTCGAAGGGGCACATCATTGAAAGAGAATTGATCAACATTTCAATAGGTGCATCTTTTAAACTATCCCAATCTGTCAATAACTCATTAGCGGCAAAATAAGTTTCAAGAAGTTTGATAAAAGTCTTGCGATCAAAGGCGTCATCGCATTCTTCAGACCCCAAATCGCGTTCGAAATCCGACCAATTCACATCGGCTGTCATATATGGGGTGAAACCCTTGTGACAGTCTAAAATCCGGTACCGGCTGATCCCCTTGATCGAAATCAGATACCGCCCGTCGTCGGTTTCGGTAAAAGACGTGATGCGCCCGGCACAGCCAATTTTGTGCAGTGGTGGGTCGCCGATGTCGCTGGGCACATCGCGGGTTTGGATCATACCAATCAAACGGTGATCGGTTTTGAGCGCGTCATCGATCATTTGCAGATAGCGCGGCTCAAATATGTTCAACGGCAAACGTGCGCGGGGCAGAACCAATGCGCCCATCAGCGGAAACACTGGAATAGTGTTGGGAAGGTTTGACAGGGTGAACATTTTTTTCATCTAGGGTGTTCCTATAATCAGGTAAATATCATCGATGAAAGTTTACGGCGCCCAGATTGAACAATTGGATCAGCGGCACCTAATGCATCAAAAATTTTGAACAATTGGATTTTCGCGGCCGCTTCATTCCAATTGTGGTCACGGCGGAATAAATCCAGCAGGGTTTCAACGGCAGCAGCGGCATTGTCTGCGGCAAGCTCTGCCATTGCCAGATCAAACTGTGCTTGGTGATCGTCTGGATTGTTATCCCATTTTGCTTTTAGGACATCGATTTCACCTGCGTTCTCAGCCATATTTGCCAATTCCAACTGGGCTTTTACGGCAAGAATTGCGGGATCGTTTGCAATGCTTTTGGGTGTGGCAGCAAGGTTTTTTGTGGCCGTATCGGTATTACCCAAGGCTATTTGGGCTTTGACATAACCGGCATACGCGGCGGCGTTTTCCGGCTCTTCGCCCAAGATTGCCTGAAATGTATCGGCGGCATCGCTTAATGCCCCTTGTTCCAGCATTTCGGTGGCCATTGCGACGGCCTCTTCCAGGCCGCCGTCATTACCTGTGGCCGCCAGCAGCTTTTCGATAAAAGCCTTGATTTCGGAAGGTGATTTTGCACCCATAAAGCCGTCAATAGGCTTGCCATCCGCAAAGACGAAAACTGCAGGGATGGATTGCACCCGCATTTGACTGGCCAGCATCTTGTTCTGGTCAATATCGATCTTGACCAGTTTCACCTTACCGCCAGCGGCTTTTACTTCCGCTTCCAGTGCCGGGCCCAAAGTTTTGCACGGGCCACACCAAGGTGCCCAGAAATCGACAATAATGGGGGTGTCTTTGCT
>CAZMMG010000212.1:0-4397 GCA_964567355.1 uncultured Neptunicoccus sp. | reverse complement strand
CTACCACGCGTTGCAGGCGCGTGATGCGCATGGCTCGGGGCGGGTGGCAGGATCTTTAGGGCCGCTTGGGTTTTCCTATCAGCCGGATAAGAGCCCGCCAAGTGATCAGGCGGCGGAGATTTATTACGGGGTTTGTAAAATTCAGGCAGACTTGGTCGATATGTTTCTGTTTGAAACCATGGCATCGGTTGATCAGGCACGCGGTGCCCTGATGGGGGCGGCGGGATTTGATAAACCTGTCTGGTTGTCGCTGTCGGTGGATGACAAGGACGGTACCAAACTGCGCTCGGGTGAGGATCTGACGGATGTTTTGCCGCTGCTGGAGGAATATAAACCTGCCGCCGTTTTGGTGAATTGTTCTATCCCCGAAGCCATTACAAAGGCGGTGCCTTTGCTGGTGGGTCACGACATTCCGGTGGGGGCTTACGCCAACGGGTTTACCGGTATTTCGGATGATTTCGACAGCATCGGTGCGACGGTGGATATGTTGAAAGCGCGCACCGATCTGGGGCCGGAAACCTATGCGGATTTTGCCGGACGCTGGATTGATGCAGGTGCAACAATGGTGGGCGGCTGCTGCGAGGTTGGCCCCACACATATAGCGCTTCTTGCGCAAAGATTTGGAGGGAAATCATGAAACTGACGAAATCAGCTATCCGGACTATCGAGATGTGGCGGCTTGGATTTGTTGCTACTGTCAGTGTCGGCGGTCGGCCATGTGTTTCACCGAAAGGAACGTTTGTTGTACTGGACGAGCACACTATTGCCTTTGGTGAAATCCGCTCGCCGCAAACCCTGACCAACTTGACGAATAATCCTGAACTGGAAGTGAATTTCGTCGATCAGTTCACCCGCAAAGGCGTGCGTATTCGCGGGCGGGCGGGGTTTATCAGGCGTGGTTCGGATGAATATGATGCCTTGATTGGACACTGGGTTGATCTTTGGGGTGGGTTGGCAGACCGGATCAATGTGATTGTGAAAATCCCTGTGGACGCGGCAAAACCGCTGACCACGCCGCCCTATGACGACGGCGCAACCGAAGCAGAAATGATTGCGCTTTACAAACAAAAATTTTCGGAGATGTATCCATGACGACCCTACCAAAACACGCCCGTGTGGTGATTATCGGCGGCGGTATTATCGGCTGCTCGGTTGCCTACCATCTGGCCAAGCTCGGCTGGAAAGATGTCGTTCTGTTGGAACGCAAACAGCTGACCTGCGGCACCACATGGCACGCGGCGGGATTGATCGGGCAGTTGCGGGCCTCGGCCAATATGACGAAACTCGCACGCTATTCGGCGGAACTTTATCAAGGGTTGGAAGCGGAAACCGGTGTTGCCACCGGGGTGCGCCAAGTCGGGTCTATTTCAGTGGCCTTGACTGATGAGCGACAAGAAGAGCTGTTTCGCCAAGCCGCAATGGCGCGGGCTTTTGACGTGCCTGTTGAGGAAATCTCGGCCAAGGAAGTCAAAGAACGTTACGCGCATCTGAACATAGATGGTGTTAAATCGGGGGTCTATTTGCCAACCGACGGGCAAGGTGATCCGGCCAATATCGCACTGGCTTTGGCCAAGGGTGCGCGGCAAAACGGGGCTTTGATCAAAGAGCGGGTCAAAGTGACGGATGTTACCAAAGAAGGCCGGCGGGCGACAGGGATCAACTGGCAGGATGAAAATGGTGAACAGGGTCATATCGCGGCTGACATGGTGGTGAATTGCGCAGGAATGTGGGGCCATGAAGTGGGCCGCATGGCTGGCGTTAATGTGCCGCTGCACGCTTGCGAACATTTCTATATCGTGACCGAGCCAATCAAAGGTCTGGAACAGATGCCGGTACTGCGGGTGCCCGATGAATGTGCCTATTACAAAGAGGATGCGGGCAAGTATCTGCTGGGTGCGTTCGAGCCAAATTCAAAACCTTGGGGCATGGACGGCATTCCCGAAAACTTCGAATTTGATCAGTTGCCGGAAGATTTTGATCATTTTGAACCTATTCTGGAACGCGCCTGTGCGCGTTTACCGCTGTTGGCGCAGGCCGGTATTCATACATTTTTCAACGGGCCGGAAAGTTTTACACCTGACGACGCCTATCATCTTGGATTGGCGCCTGAGTTGGATAATTTTTGGGTTGCGGCCGGGTTTAATTCTATCGGCATCCAATCTGCGGGCGGGGCCGGTATGGTTTTGGCGCAGTGGATGGAGACCGGTGAAAAGCCGTTTGATCTGGGCGATGTGGATGTGTCGCGGATGCAACCGTTTCAGGGCAATAAACATTACCTGTTTGAACGCTCCAAAGAAACCCTGGGCCTGCTTTACGCGGATCATTTCCCGTTCCGGCAAAAAGCAACGGCACGCGGTATTCGACGCTCACCATTTCACCAACACCTGCTGGAACGCGGTGCGGTGATGGGCGAAGCTGGTGGTTGGGAACGGGCGAACTGGTTTGCTAACGAGGGGCAAAAAGCTGAATATGATTACAGTTGGAAACGCACCAGATGGTTTGAAAATGTAGCAGCGGAACACCGCGCTGTGCGTGAAAATATAGGCATGTACGACATGACCTCTTTTGGCAAAATCCGTGTCGAAGGCCGCGATGCCACGGCATTTTTGAACTACGTTGCAGGCGGGCAATACGATGTACCTGTGGGCAAGATCGTCTATTCGCAATTCCTGAATTCACACGGCGGGATCGAGGCGGATGTAACTATCACGCGGCTTTCCGAAATTGCCTATCTGGTTGTGACCCCGGCGATCACCCGACCCGCAGATCAGGTCTGGTTGCAACGTCATGTGGGTGACTTCAACGTGGTGATTACGGATGTGACCGCAGGTGAGGGCGTGTTGGCAGTGATGGGGCCGAACAGTCGTGCGCTGCTGGAAAAAGTCAGCCCAAATGATTTCAGTAATGCGGTCAATCCGTTTGGCACGGCACAGGAAATCGAGATCGGTATGGGGTTGGCGCGGGTGCACCGTGTCACCTATGTGGGCGAGTTGGGTTGGGAGATCTATGCAAGTTCAGATCAAGCCTGTCACATCTTTGAAACCCTCTTTGACGCGGGTCAGGATATGGGGCTGAAACTATGCGGTATGCATATGATGGACAGTTGCCGCATTGAAAAAGGCTTTCGTCATTTCGGCCATGATATCACTTGCGAAGATCATGTGCTGGAAGCGGGGCTTGGCTTTGCGGTGAAAACCGACAAGCCCGATTTTATCGGGCGGGATGCGGTTTTGAAGAAAAAGGAAACTGGGTTGGAAAACCGTTTACTGCAATTCAAATTAGCAGATGCCGAGCCGCTTTTGTATCATAACGAGCCGATCTTGCGCAACGGTGAAATCGTTGGTTACGTCAGTTCCGGAAGCTATGGCCACACTTTGGGGGCTGCCATCGGCATGGGCTATGTGCCCTGCAAAGGTGAGACGGCGGCGGAGGTTCTGGCTACATCTTACGAGATTGACGTGGCGGGCGTTCGGGTAAAAGCCGAGCCGAGCCTGCGCCCGATGTATGATCCGAAATCCGAGCGTGTGAAAGCTTAAAGAATACTGTAAAGGGCGGGGATGAGCCCAAATCCGCCCTTTATATATGCACCCCCCGATGGCCCTCTGGATGTGATCCATAAGGATGCGCAGATATTGGCAGTGAACAAACCCTCTGGCCTGCTGTCGGTTCCCGGCAAAGCGATAGAGCACCGCGATTGTCTGGAAACACGGGTGAAAAAGGCTTACCCCGATGCTCTGTTGGTGCACCGCTTGGATATGGATACCTCGGGCGTGATGGTGTTCGCGATTGGCAAAGCCGCGCAACGGCATATCAATATACAGTTTCAAAAACGGCATTTGGAAAAGACCTATGTTGCGCGGGTTTCGGGCGATGTAGTGCACGATGAGGGGCAAGTGGATTTGCCGCTGATCGTGGACTGGCCGAACCGCCCGTTGCAGATGGTGGATCATGAACGTGGCAAGGCTTCGCTGACAAACTGGACGGTTTTAGCGCGCGGGGAAGGTGTCACACGGATGGAGTTACGGCCCCTGACGGGGCGCAGTCACCAGTTGCGCGTGCATATGCTGGCGCTGGGGCATGCCATTTTAGGGGATCGGTTTTACGGCAGCCCTGCGGTGATTGCGGCGGCAGATAGGTTGCAGTTGCACGCGCAAACCTTGCGTTTGCGCCACCCCGACGGGGGCGCGTGGTTAACCTTGCATGCTTCGTGTCCGTTTTAGGCTTTTGCTTGGGGGCCTGCTTGGGTAAAGCTACCCCTGATGATATAAAGGAAACCACCCATGACGATTGATCCCGTAAACCTAACCGCTGATTTGATCCGTTGTGCTTCTGTCACACCTACCGAAGGCGGTGCTTTGGTGCTGTTGGAGGGGCTTTTAACGGATGCGGGATTTACC
>CAZMMG010000211.1:0-4405 GCA_964567355.1 uncultured Neptunicoccus sp. | reverse complement strand
GGGGGATACCATTACCGTGGATGCGGGAACGGGCGAGGTTTTGCTGGGGGCACCCAAGCTTGTGCAACCCAATTTGGGCGGCGCGTTTAACACTTTCATGTCATGGGCCGATGAATTTCGGATTCTGGGGGTGCGGGCCAATGCGGATACACCGCAAGACGCGCGAATTGCGCGCGACTTTAAAGTTGACGGTATCGGTTTGGTGCGCACCGAACACATGTTTTTTGAAGCAGGCAGGCTTAATGTGATGCGCGAGCTGATTTTTGCCGATAGTGATCGTGATCGCAAAGCCGCCCTTGATTTGCTGCTGCCGATGCAGCGTTCCGATTTTGTCGAATTGTTCAAAACCATGGAAGGCCTGCCGGTATGTATTCGCCTGCTGGATCCGCCGCTACATGAGTTTTTACCACATTCGCGCGATGAAATGCAGTCTTTGGCGGATGCGATGGGGCTGCCTTTGTCGAAAATTACTGCAAGGTCGGAAGATTTGCGCGAATTCAACCCGATGCTGGGCACCCGCGGGGTGCGATTGGGCATTATGGTGCCCGAGATTTATGATATGCAGGCGCGCGCGATTTTTGAAGCGGCAGCCCTTGTGCATAAATCCGGCGGCAGTTTGATTGCGCCGGAAATAATGGTGCCACTGGTTTCGGCCAACCGCGAGGTCGAATTGGTCAAGTCCAGCGTGGACGCTATTTTTGCCGCGGTGAAGAACGAAACCGATGTGATGATGGATTATTCTCTGGGCACTATGGTGGAAACACCGCGTGCCGCGCTGCGGGCCGGCGATATTGCGCATAGCTCTGAATTTTTCAGCTTTGGCACCAATGACCTGACCCAGATGACATACGGGCTAAGCCGCGATGATAGTGGCCGGTTCATGCGCGATTACATCCGTTTGGGTGTGTTTGAGGAAGACCCGTTCCACTCGTTGGATGTGGACGGGGTTGGCGAGCTGTTGTTGATGGCCTGCGAGCGCGGTCGTGCCGCACGCCCGGGTCTGGTTTTGGGGTTGTGCGGTGAGCATGGCGGCAATCCGCAATCAGTTCGGTTTTGCCACCAGGCCAGATTCGATTACGTTTCATGTTCGCCATTTCGCACCCCGATTGCAAAACTGGCGGCGGCACAAGCGGCATTGTCCGAGAAGAATTAAGTCATAAAATTACAATTTCAGGTTTTTAGTTGGAATAAACACTTTATTTAAACATAAATGTAACAGTATCGCGGTTGTGATAAATGAAAAACTGGACATGTCAGAGCGGGGTTTTGTAAAACGCGCTTAGATATGCCTGCCAAAGGCATCTACAATAATTGAAGGTTCTTGTTATGAAGGCTATATTTTACAGGCTTTTGCGTACAATAAGCATTGTTTTTGCAGGTCTGACTGTCGGTGCTGCTGTGTTCGCGGGCCCGGCCCCTAAAAGCTGGATACAGACCATTGCTTTACTGAATGTCGAGCGCAGTGCGATGCATGCCATAGGTAAGGATCGCCTAGCGGTTCTAAGCGGGACGGCCCCTGTTTCCAAATATTCCAACAACAAACCGTCTGTGATACGCACTTCAACTATGGCTCAGGTCAATGCTTTACCGCGTGCCAGGGGCAACGCTGAATGGCGGTGTTTGACCGAGGCACTTTATTTTGAAGCACGCGGGGAAGAATTGCGAGGCCAGTTCGCTGTTGCCGAAGTTATCTTAAACCGCCGTGACAGTAAAAAGTTTCCAAACACGGTTTGTGGTGTGGTCAATCAAGGGGCAAAGTCGGGCAAAAGATATGCTTGCCAGTTTTCCTATAAATGTGATGGTCGGGCCGAAGTGTTTTCCGAGGGTGGTGCCTATATTCAGGTTGGCAAAGTCGCGCGCATGATGCTGGATGGCAAAAAACGCAACCTGACCAAAGGGGCCACTTTTTATCATACGGGTTCGGTGCGCCCAAGATGGTCACGCAAGTTTACCCGTACGACAAAAGTTGGACGGCACTATTTCTACCGCGCCTGACGGGGCGTAACTGGGTGATTTAGGGTCGCCTGTGGGCGGCCTTTTTTTAGGGCGGTAAAAAGTGGTGCAATCGCCCTTGTTTTGGCTCTGCCTGGGATATATTCGGACTATGGAAACGAAAGTATAGCCCATGAGCGATGATATTACAGTTGCCTTTGACAGTCTCGAAGCGCGCGCTAAAGCCAGCCACAAGGGGGATCCTCTGGATCGTATCTGTGTCCGCGATTTTACCAAAGACGTGGAAATCGGGGCATTTCAGGCGGAACGCGATACCACACAGCGTATTCGGTTCAATGTGGTATTGGAAGTGGCCGATACAGCTGGGTCTGCGGATGATGTGGACCGGATTTTATCCTATGACAGCATTACCGAGGCGATTGAAGAACAGCTTGTTTTTGAGCGTTTGAACCTGCTGGAAACATTGGCCGAACGTATTGCGGACAGTATTTTGACCCACCCAAGCGCGGTGCGGGTTTTTGTGCGCATCGAAAAACTGGACCGTATTGCGGGGACGTTGGGCATTGATATTGTGCGCAGTAAAACCGATGCGCGGCAAGGCAGGGCAGAGGTGCAGCTTACGCCTCTGGTGGCATTTATGCCCAATTTTGTATTGCATGGGCCCGAACTGCCCAAATGGTTGGATGCGTTGGCTGCACATGAACTGCCTGCCATTATTTGCCTTGAACCGGTTGAGGGTTCCGACTTGCGAACGGATGCGCTGCTTGTGGATTTGCGCATCGGTTTGCTGGCGATCGAACAAAACGCCTGGCTGCTGTCGGCCAAAGATAAGCGGTGCAGTGTTGCGGCGACCCGTACCGAGCTGAACTGGGCGATGAGGCAGGGCCAAATATCGGTTTGGGCACCTTCCAAGATCGTTCTTGATGCGGTTGACAAGCCAACAGCGGGGCCGGCAGAACCGCTGGCTTTGGCAAACTGGTTTGCGCATCAGATGCAGGCGGATCATATAAACGTCCTTCAAAGTTATGGTGCGGCTGAAAATACCGCTAAAGTGGTGCTTGTGACGACACCGAACGCGTTATAGGTTGGACCGTAGGGTAAGGGGCAAGTTGCATGGAAGTGTTGATCCGGGAGTTATACAAAAGCGATCAGGATATGTGGCTGGCTATGTATCGCCGGTTGTTTTCAGGCCACTCGGATGATGCTTTGCTGGCCGAGATGAACCGGATTTTTAAATCGGGTAAACGCTCGGCCTATGTCGCATTGGTGGGGGATGTACCTGTCGGATTTGCCGAATATGCGCTGCGCGATTATGCCAACGGTTGCAATTCGCAACCGGTTCCGTTTCTGGAAGGTGTTTGGATTGATGCGGCTTACCGTGGGCAGGGTATTGCAAAGGCACTGGTTTCTTATCTGGAACAAAAGGCACGGTTGGCAGGGTTTACCGAATTTGGTTCGGATGTTGAATTAAGCAATTATCCGTCACAACTGATGCATGAGCGTTTGGGCTTTGAGCAAACTGAAAAAGTCATTTTTTATCGTAAAGTTCTGGATTAAGCCCATGCCATATTACCGTCCCATCGTTCAAACCGACCGTTGCCGCCCAAAAGGCGCCCATGAGATTGCCGGTGGGTGGGCGTGGTTTACGCATGCGCAAAAGCTAAGCCGCGAGACCCCTTCGCAAATAGTACCGCTTGGCGATATTCCAGATAATATTTTGCAAAATATTTGTCTTCCCCGCGCCCCGATTTGCGGATTGGATATGGCCGAACCTCAGGTGATGGGTATTTTGAATGTGACCCCTGACAGTTTTTCGGATGGTGGACAGCATAACCAGTTTAGCGATGCGGTTGTGCGGGCTGAAGCGATGATTGACGAAGGGGCAGATCTTCTGGACATTGGCGGCGAGTCGACGCGCCCCGGGGCTGATTTTGTTGACGGCGTCGCTGAAATTTCCCGCACCCTGCCAGTGATTGAGGCGTTGCAATCCGCAGGCCTGTCCGCGCCTTTGTCAATCGATACCCGCAAGGCGGATGTAGCGCGTGCTGCATTACGTGCAGGTGCTGCGATGTTCAACGATGTAACAGCGTTTCAATATGATCCGCAAAGCCTGCCGCTTGCGGTTGAAACACAATCTTTTGTTTGTCTGATGCACAGCCCAAGTGATCCCAAAACAATGCAGAACGATCCGTCTTATAAAAATGTTTTATTGGATATTTATGACCATTTGGAAGCACGGATTGCGGATTGTATGGCAGCGGGTCTGCCCTGTGTCTTAAACACATCTCCGAGCCCACGAGACTAAGGCGAATCTCGTATGCAGGCTTCGGCATGAAAAAAAAACAAACAAAGAAAAAAACAAGAGAGTGCATGGATAACAATCCAAATGAACAAAAGCAGCAACAAAAATAAAATACAGTTAGACAGCGAGCAGACGTAGAGACTCGTATCA
>CAZMMG010000210.1:0-4411 GCA_964567355.1 uncultured Neptunicoccus sp. | reverse complement strand
ACGGCATACGAGATTCGCCTTAGTCTCGTGGGCTCGGAGATGTTTATAATAGACAGGGCTAAGCCTAATTCCCCGATTTGAAGTCCACAAACAAGCTGGCATCTTTAGCCGCCTGTCGTAACGCATTGGATTTATTAACGGTTTCTACGAATTCAGTTTCGGGGTCACTGTCGTAAACCACACCACCGCCAGCTTGGATATACAGCTTTTCAGCCTTGGTCACAGCGGTGCGCAACGCAATGCAGATGTCCATATCGCCATTTGCGGAAAAATATCCGACTCCGCCGCCATAAACACCGCGTTTTTCGCATTCCATCTCGTCGATGATTTGCATTGCACGCACTTTAGGCGCCCCTGATACCGTGCCTGCAGGCAGACCTGCCAGCAGGGCCGAAAGCGCGTCATGGCTATCCGACAGCTCGCCCACCACGTTCGATACGATATGCATCACATGGCTGTAACGCTCGATGATGAACCTCTCATTGGGGTTCACGGTGCCTATTTTAGCCACACGGCCAACATCGTTGCGGCCCAAGTCGAGCAGCATCAGATGTTCGGCCAGTTCTTTGGGGTCGGCCAGTAGCTCGGCTTCCAGCGCATTGTCTTCAGCAGGGGTTTTGCCGCGCATCCTTGTGCCAGCGATGGGGCGGATGGTAACCTCGGTGCCTTGTACGCGCACCAGAATTTCCGGGCTGGCCCCGATCACTTGGGCATCGCCGAAGTTGAAGTAGAACATATAGGGCGAAGGGTTGGTGCGGCGCAATGCGCGGTAAAGCGAAAACGGCGGCAGTTTGAAATCCTGCGACCAGCGCTGCGAGGGCACGACCTGAAAAATATCGCCGGCGCGGATATATTCCTTGGCTTTTTCAACCACCTTGAAATAGTCCGCTTTGCTGGTATTTGATTGCGCGGTGCCGCCCTGATCTTTACTACTTAGATCGCAGGTTTGGGTTGCTACGGTGCGATCAAGATTGCCCACAGCATCCATTACCCGTTCTGCCGCCTGATTATAGGCTGCGCGTGCATTTTGACCGCTGCCTGTCCAAACCGGTGATATGACTGTGATTTCGCCTTTGACACCGTCCACCACCACGATCACCGTGGGGCGCAACATGACCGCGTCGGCCATGCCAATCGGGTCTGGGTTCACATTCGGTAGGTCTTCCACCAGACGGATCATGTCATAGCCGAGATAGCCAAACAGGCCTGCGGCCATGGGCGGCAAATCATCGGGCAAATCGATACGGCTTTCCGCGATCAGGCTGCGCAAGGCGCCTAGCGGGTCGTCTGGCATAGGTTCAAAGCCGTCGGCATCAAAAAGGGCGGATCGGTTGACCCGTGATGTGGTTCCCGAACATTCCCAGATCAGATCCGGCTTCATACCGATGATGGAATAACGACCCTTCACTTCGCCGCCGGTAACCGACTCTAGCATAAAGCTGTTTTTACCCGCTTGCGCGAGTTTCATCATCAGCGAGACGGGCGTGTCCAGATCGGCCACAAGGCGGGTGTACACCACCTGATTTTGACCCGCATCATAAGCAGTTTTGAACTTCGTAAAATCCGGCAGCAACTGCATTTTGCCTTATCCGCCTGTTAGCCGAGCATTGATCTGATTGATCGCTGCCTGATTGATCGTAATGCCGTCTTGGGCTCGCAGAGCATCGGCATAGATGTTCAGCAAATCATTGCCGGTTTGTGCATCAAGCCGCCCTTGTACCGCCTCTATCAAAGCTTGGTTTTCGGCAATACCGCTGTCAAACGCGGTGATTTTATCAAGCTGCGCGATAAAGATGCTGTCTGAGCCGGCAATAACACTGGCTTGTCCTGGTTTGAGATCGTTTTTGAATATGCTGGCCAGCAATGCAGGTGGTGTCTCAGCAATGACATGGCTGCGCTGCACGTCGGTTACTGCATGTGTTTCAAGGCTGCCGAAACTGGCACCCTGATCAAGATCGGTCTTTAGTTTTCCCGCCTTGATTAACAATAAGCGCACGGCTTCCGCCCGTTTCCAATCTGCAATCACCTGTGTTTTCACCTCTGATAGTGGTTTTAGGGTGGGTTCGGTGATTTTATCCACTTGCAGGGCAAATATGCCGCCATCGGATAGATCCTTGATTTCGGGGAAATCGGATGGTTTTGCCAAATTTGCGGCTTTGCGAAAATTTTCATATGCCGCAATGCCGTTGGTTGTATCGGCGGTCAGTGAAATTTTACCAAGCGTCATGTCGGTATCTTTTGACAATTCTTCAAGCGTCGCCCCGGCGGCCAGCATATCGTCGATGTCGGTGACCATATCATTGATCAAACGCCGCTCTGCATCGCCGGAAAGCTCGGCCACAAGTATCGGGCGGGCTTCATCATAAGGGGTGATGTCGGCGGCTATGATTGCATTGATACGAAATAAGGCCGACCCGAGCGAGGATTGTACCGGCCCGACAACGCCTGTGCTGTCTGCGGCAAAAACCACATCTGCAGCGGCTTTTGACAGGTTGCCGCGTGTGACTTCGCCAAGATCAACATCCGTTGGCGTCAATTTTTGATCGGCCAGAAGCGTGTTGAATGTGGCACTGCCCGCATCTAGTAAATTGCGCGCATCGGTGGCTTCTTGTTCGGTAGCAAAAACAATCCGTTCCAGACTGCGTTTTTCCGGTTTGTTGAAACGATCCGACTGCAAATCATACGAGTCCCTGATTTCTGCCTCGTCCACGGCAACCTTGGCTTGCAACATTTCCGGGCTTAGCCAAGTGTAAGTGATGTCGCGGGTCAGGGGGGCGGTATAAATTTCGGGTGTGGCTTTGTATTGTGCCTCTATTTGGGCTTCTACCGGTTCGGGAACCGGGCCATCAAGCGCACTTGCAGTGATTTCGGCCCAGGTGTAATCGCGCCGTTCACGATTATATGCCAGCATTGCTTTGGCTTGGGTTCCTTCGGATTTAAGTCCGGTGGCAATGGCCGACTGTAGATAAATTCGGGCGGCTTGTTTGCGGATGATGTCCTCATAGAGCGTCGTTGTCAGCCCCGCACGTTTTAGCGTGTAATCATATGCTTCTTTGTCAAATGAACCGTCAAGTTTTTGAAAAGACTTTGTTTTCAACAATTCGGTACGAACCGCGACATCGCCGACGCTGATGCCAAGTTTGCGTGTTTCATTATCCAAAGCGGCTGTGGTCAACAGGGTTTGCAGGACATTGCTTTGAACGCCGTAGGCTTTTGCCTCGGCTGCGGTAACCGAACGTCGTAGTTTGCGCGACAGATCAGACATAGCGCGGTTCATGGCTTGCGCGTAAACGTCGACGCTGACGCTTTCTTCACCCACTTGGGCAACGGTTCGAATTGAACCACGGCCAATGCCCGAGCGGCCAAAACCGATCAAGCCCAAAATCAAAAGACCCAGAATTGACCAAACTACGGTTTGGTTTGTCTTTTTTGCTTTCATTCTACCCAGCATGCGAACCGTCCCTCATATTAACTTTTAAGGGTTTTAGGGCGATGTCGGGGGGCGTGCAAGCAAGGAGTGTTGAAATGGCTGTTAATTATGGGCAAAACCAATTCTTTATCGGCTTGTCTGAGCCATATCTGGAAGTACCGCGATGCTGTGCGCCAGCTTTGATGACAGGTATGTTTTGCTGTACCACGGTGCCAGCAGTGGTTTTTTTGTCAGGTTCGGGTTCTGATTGATGAAATCCGCAGCATTTTCGTAGTCACCGGTGTTCATCCGCTCGGCAATTATGCTGACAAAAGCGAATGTGACGGTGGCGTTGAATTTGCCTGGAACACTGGCGCGAACTGTCAGGTCACGTATGCCGTTTGCCACGATAGAAAGCGCATCAAAAAAATCGTGACGGCAAAGAGCTTCGTAAGTCACGCCAATATGATCTGAATGGCTGAAATCTTGTGGTGCCAGTGTTCCGTCAATCAGCATCAGAAGTTTGGTTTTGTAATTTGGTGTCATTTTTGATCCCGATCATCGCTTAATCTGTGGCTGTCTTCGGCAACAAGATCAAGGTCGTAGACGTTTTTCAACTGGGTGATTTTGTTGATCGTGTGTTGTGAAAACGGGGTTTTGCCTTCGAAATTATGCAAGGCCATGCCCTCGATCAGTTCCGCGACAGACATATCAAGATGCTCTGCCAGTCCTTTCAGGACTTTCAAAAGACGTTTTTCCAGCCGAAGGCCGGTTTGGGTGCGTTCGATTTTTTTCATACGCTACCATTAATACACAGGTACCAAGATTGCAATATATATTTTCTGTCTCTTATACACCTTCCCGAGCCCACGAGACTAAGGCGAAGCTAGTATGCCGTCTTCTGCACGAAAACAAAAATAATCAACAGTACTCGACCTCACAAAACAGACACACGCAAACAGCAAATATGAAATAAGATACAGACAACGAACTCACTACAAA
>CAZMMG010000209.1:0-4453 GCA_964567355.1 uncultured Neptunicoccus sp. | reverse complement strand
TTTTTTTAACGAGACCGCCACCACCAAGATTCACACTTGACCGCTCGCAGGCATCGGCATATGGGTATAAGATCCGGCATGATCCGTGCCATAGGTTGGCCCGATGCACCTGTTAGAGTTTCAAGTTTGGTGAAAAGGCTTTTTTGCGCTTTGGTGCCAATACCGGATTTTGTCAGCAATGCAGCCGCATAAGCATCCGCCTCATACTCGTCGCCCCGCGACAAGCGTGCAGCCAGCAAGCTGGTCAGAAAATTGGCCGAATAAACTCCCAAACCCGGCAAAAACCGCCCCAACACCATGCTTAGCACCACACGAATGGCATTTTGCCCGGAAAAATCAATCATTCTACGCCGAGAGTGACCCAGTGCCACATGCCCCAGTTCATGGGCGATGACACTGGCCATTTCATCTGCCGTCACATCGCCGGTTTGAAGTTTTTTCAAAAAACCGCGCGTAATGAATATCCGCCCGTCAGGGGCCGCCAGCCCGTTCACCGGCTCTACCTCATAAACGAAAACCTTGATTTGATCCAAATCCAGTGCCTTTGCCATACGTTTCAAGACCGGTTGCAGGGCGGGGTCCATCAGGCGTGTTGATTTTGCACTCAGATCCGCGCGGGTACGCCAAACCGAAAATCGGTAAAGCACCAGGCCGTAAAGGATTGCAAATAATATCGGGGTCAATCTAAGCATGACCAGATTATGCCTCTGCAATCCGCCTGTGGCAATCTTTGCATTAAATCTGAATTTCGACTAACCTCGCCCCGAAAGAGGCCCCCGAATGTCTGATAAACCTTTTAATTTGGACGCCAATATATCCTTCAAGAAAACCTCTGGGGGCAAGGCCCTGAAGCTTGATATATTTCGCCCCAAAGCTGCGCTGAAAGCGACCTTGCTCTATGCCCATGGCGGCGGGTTCATAAAGGGCAGCCGTAAGGACAAGACAGCAAAGCATCTGGCAAAAAAACTGGCAGGTGAAGGTGTTGCGGTGACCTCGGTCGATTACCGCTTAAAGACGGATATTTCGGCGTTTGCACCCGGTCAACAACCCGCCATTACCAAGGCACAAGCCCGCACGGCGCGTATCGGCATGCCGATCAACCCGCAGTTTTGCGGCCCACGCCTATATGCGGCGTTAGAGGACTTATCGGACGCAATCGCATTTCTACGCAGCCCCGCAGGGCCGCTGGCAGGCAAAACCGGGCCGCTTCTGGTATTGGGTGTATCATCTGGGGGCATAGCCGCATTATCGTTGGCCTTTCCGCCGCGTGACGGCTGGGAAAACGTCGCCCGACCGGATGCCGTTATCAGCCTGAGTGCCGCGATGGTGCAACCTTGGCGGCTTGCATCGGACGGCGTGGCTTCGATGTTGTTCAACGGCCCGGTTGACCGGGTCATTTCACCCGAAAACACCCATTTTGTCGCCCACCGCGCAAGCACCACATCGGCCCCTCTGCAAGTCGTTATCACCGACCGGAACGGCCACAATCCACAAGTTGATCTGTTTATCGACGGGGATGATGCGGATGGCCGACCTTGGCTGGATCAGGCGCGCAAAATGATGAAACTGCGCTTGGCTTAAGGCCCCAGCTGTTTCATCGCCGCCTCGATCCCCTTTAGCGTCATCGGATGCATCCGCCCGTCGAACACCTGATTGATCATGGCAATTGACTGTGTATAGCCCCAAGCGTCCTTGGACACCGGATTTATCCAGACATTATCAGGCCATTGCGTCCGGGCACGCGCCAGCCAAACCTGCCCGGCTTCGGCGTTATAATACTCATTAGCCCCGCCAGCATAAGCCACCTCATAGGGCGACATGCTGGCATCACCGACAAAAATGCATTTATAATCTTTGCCAAAGGTATGCAAAATATCCCACATCGACAGTTTTTCCGACCAGCGCCGCGTATTATCCTTCCACACCTCTTCGTAGAGACAGTTGTGAAAATAGAAATATTCCAGATGCTTGAACTCGGTGTGTGCTGCTGAAAACAGTTCTTCTACCAGACGAATATAAGCGTCCATCGAGCCGCCCACATCCAGAAACAACAGAACTTTCACCGCATTGCGCCGCTCGGGACGGGTTTTGACGTCAATATAACCGGTTTTTGCTGCTGCGCGGATGGTGCCGTCAAGATCAAGTTCCTCATCCGCACCTTGCCGGGCCCAGCGGCGCAGGCGCTTTAGGGCCAGTTTGATGTTGCGCGTGCCCAGTTCAACACTGTCATCAAGATTGCGAAATTCGCGCTTGTCCCAAACCTTGACCGCGCGCTGATGCCGACTTTTGTCTTGGCCGATGCGCACGCCTTCAGGGTTATAGCCATAAGCCCCAAAGGGCGAGGTACCCGCAGTGCCGATCCATTTACTGCCGCCCTGATGCCGCTTTTCCTGTTCCTCCAGCCGCTTTTTCAGGGTCTCCATTAACTGATCAAAGCCGCCCAAAGCTTTGACATCCTGCATCTCTTGGGCGGTTAGTAATTTTTCGGCCAGCTTTTCCAGCCAGTCTTGCGGCACATCGGCCGCTTGCATCACATCGTCAAACGATATGTTTTCCAAACCCTGAAATGTCTTGGCAAAGGCCAGATCAAACTTGTCCAGATTGCGTTCGTCTTTCACCAGACATGTGCGTGCCAAATAGTAAAACTGATCCACATCATAGGCGGCAAGACCGGTTTTCATGGCTTGCAAAAGCATCAGATATTCACGCAACGTGACAGGGATTTTTGCGTCCTTGAGATTGTCAAAGAGCGGCAGAAACACGGGCTATATTAAACCCGCTCGATCAAGAAACACTGTCAGGAATAATCCAAATATGGCCAAGGCAATACCATGAGCGGCGCCAAATTGCAGCATATCCAGAATGCTTCCCTGCTTTTTAGAAGCCCGCCAAGCACCGATTAAAATGCCAAGCACACAAAGGGGAAGCCAAATCATTCTACAAGCCTTTCGTCGAAACCCGTGGCCGCAATGTCGCAACCATATTCATACGTTTAGCTATCTCGGAACGTGACGCAAGGCCATAATATCCCCACCCGATGGCCTGTTGTCGCAGCGTACTCGCGTCGGCATAGCGCCCCAAGCCCTCATAAGCCTCGGCTTTCATTGTCAACAGGCTGAACAGCAATGCCCCGTTTTGTGCTTTATGTGCAGCGGGAAGCGACTGATCAATGTAGCTCAAAGCCGCCTTAAGATTTCCCGCCGACATGGAAATCGACGCCATTTGTACCGCCGCTTGTGCGGTATGGATGTCGGATGGGCCGAAAAGGGTTTTGAAAATCGTGTAGGCTTTGGTGAAATCATGGGCCGCTTGGCGTGGATCAGCACGCAGCGATACCTGCCCCCGGGCAAAATAGGCAAACCCCAACCGATGATCGTTATAACCATAATTTTCGGCCATTTGAACCGCGCGGTTTGCAGCACTGCGCCTATTGCGGTTACTGACCCTTGGCCCAAGAGTTCTTGCAATCAACTTGACCCATTCAGGCGCGGTTTTTTTCAGATTTTTTGGCGGGATAGCCTGGCCGACCGGGTTCAAACGCGCCAACACTTTTGGCAAGATCGCGGCGGCCTCTGTGCGTGACATGCCGTTGTATATTTCAGGCGCATAATAGGTTTTCAAAATCAACATGTCGTAAGAGGTCAACGACAGGTAGTAATTATCATCGTTGTAAACACTGTCGGGCAAGCGGTAGAGGTCATTCACCGGGCCAAGAACCTGAGCGATTTCTTCATGCAGACAATCGCGGGACTCTTGCAACGAGACATCGTTTGGCATGAAAACAGTGGCGCGTTTCCGCTTTTTCAGCCGTGTCCAATCAACCGCTTTATTAAAGCGATTGCGCCGATAATCCGACCAGCCGGTTACATTGGGAGCAACAAAACAGGCCGCCGTTGGCACCATGGATTGCAATTGCTTTTTGGGCAGCGTGTCAACGTAGATATTAGCCCCGCTTCCCGTAATGCGGTGAATATTCAGCCCCGCTTCGGTACGTAAACGCGCCATCAAAAGATCGAGCTCATGCACGACATTAGCCGGGGCCTGATCTGTGATGGCAACGGTGATCGGCCCTTTGAACCGGGATAAAAGCAGCAAATCCTGCCCACTTTCCAGCGCAAAGCTTAAATCCAGAAACTCGTTCGCAATATCGATATTAGAGCGTTTGACCACAACCGGGCCTGCGGCATTGGGGAATGTTCGCATATGCACTGGCATGGCAAGATCGGTCAGGTTATGGCTGACCTCGGTCGGGGCCTGTGCCGCGCAACCAAGCAACACTAAAGACAGCGGGATATAAAATAGAGCTTTCATTATTGGCAGCACCTTCACACTAAACACTCATCACATCAGATACTTTACAAAGGACGTACGCGTCGCGACTTTGTCATACAAAACTTGTGCTTTCGCGTTGTCAATTTCAGTTAACCAATACAAAAAAGCAGCATTATGTATC
>CAZMMG010000208.1:0-4464 GCA_964567355.1 uncultured Neptunicoccus sp. | reverse complement strand
TTTTTTTTTTCAAGCAGCAGACGGCATACGAGATTCGCCTTAGTCTCGTGGGCTCTGAGATGTGTATACGAGGCAGGTTTCACCCGACAGGAAAAACCGGAAATGCCCCGGCTCGATAATACCGGCATGTACCGGGCCGACAGCCATCTGGTGGAGACCTTCGCCCACCGCCCCTAAAAACCTGTATTCGGGTTGTTTCTTTTTGGTTCCGGGTTTTAGCGCCAAGGGATGGGAGGTTGGCCATTTGCCGTGATCCAGCCATGCGCGATCATCGGGCAAGCCCTTGGCGGTCACACCGTATAGGTCACGGATCATACGCTCGGCGCGAATGGCAGGGGCGTGATACTGTCCGATCGAGGGGAATGTACCACCCCTGATGGTGTATGAGGCGATGATGAAATCACTGGATGCGACATCATAAACAGCCATATGTACCTGTTTGTGGTCGGCCCATAGGGCCAATAAATCCAGACCCTTGCCCAAATTTTCCCCAATTTGACACCAGATTTTTGCAGCAACGCTAAAGCGCGGCACGCCTTGTGCTGCAGTTTCCGCTTTTGCTTTTTTTACACGATCCAGAAGATGTTTTATGTTTTCGGCTTGTTTCATGTTTTTGCTCATCCCAATAACTGTGCAACGCGTTGGAACCAGTCAACCAGAATTTGCGGCAGCCACAAACCTGCCAACAGAACCAAACCCAGATGAATAAAAATCGGCACCCGCGAGGCGGTCACTTTATGCGATGGGCCTTGCGGCTCCCCGAACAGGATTTTTTGCAAGTGCATCAGCAAAGCCCCGAAAGCAAGGATAATGCCAAAGGCCAGTATTGCGGCCAGAAAGGGGTGGCGGGCAAAGGTTGTAGTGACCACCAGAAACTCGCTTGTAAACACGCCGAAAGGCGGCACACCGGCAATCGCGATAACCCCAAGGCCAAGCCCCCAAGCCAATCTTGGGTTACTTTTTGCAAGCCCGGTTATCCCCGACAATCTTTGGGTACCCTTTGCCTGTGCGATATGGCCCACGGCAAAGAAAATCCCCGATTTTGTCAGGCTGTGCATTGTCATGTGCAAAAGGCCGGCAAAGTTGGCCAAAGGGCCACCAATGCCAAAAGCAAAGGTGATAATTCCCATATGTTCAATCGAGGAATAGGCAAACAGACGCTTAATGTCGCGCCGGTGATAAAGCATAATGGAGGCAAATATCAGCGAAGACAGCCCCATGAACATCATAATCGGGCCCGGTGGTATCGCGTAGATATTACCCGCCATAATCATTTTGATGCGTAAAACCGCATAAAGCGCAACGTTTAGCAGCAAACCGGACAGAACCGCAGAAATCGGTGTTGGGCCTTCAGCATGGGCATCAGGTAGCCAGGCATGAAGCGGAGCAAGACCGACTTTGGTGCCGTAGCCGGCCAGCAAAAACACAAAGGCAAGCGACAGTAATGCAGGATCGAAATTAAAGGATTGTGTCTGCAAGTGGCTCCAGGTCAGCGCGATCATTCCTTCACCAAGCACCTCTTGGGCTGCCAGATACAAAAGGATGGTACCAAAGAAAGCCAAGGCAATACCGACACTACCAAGAATGAAGTATTTCCATGCGGCTTCAATTGCTTGCGGGGTGCGATAAATACCGACCATGACAACGGTACTTAATGTGGCCACCTCGATCCCGACCCACATCAATCCAAGATTATTGCTGAGCAGTGCAAGGCTCATGGCAACCATCATTGCCTGATACAAAGCATGGTAAAATCGTAAATATCCGCGTGTCAGGTTTTTTTCAGCAAGCTCGTGGGCGATATATGTGGCACTGAAAATGCTGGTGGTAAGGCCGATAAAACTGTTCAAAGCCACAAGATATATATTGAAGCTGTCCAGCAGAATAAACTTGCCGGTTTGCATCGGTACCGCAAACAGCACACATGCCCCGGCGAAAGCGGCAGCAGATAACATCACATTCAGCCATGCTGCAATGCGGTACCCTGGGGTAAGTGCCAATAGAACAATGCCAATAACAGGCACGCCGAGAATAAGAACGAGGGCTAGGTTTATCATTCTGCATCTCCGCGTTTCGCACTTAGATCATCAACATCAATGCTGTCAAAATGCTCTCGGATGCGAAAAATAAATATCCCGAAAACGAAGAAGGCGATCAGAACCGAAAATGCTACGGATATCTCAACCACCAAGGGCATTCCCTTGGCCCCGGTTGCGGCCAAGATAAGGCCGTTTTCCAAAGCCATAAAACCAATCACCTGACTAATGGCGTTGCGCCTTGTAATCATCATAAGCATCCCCAAAAGAATGACCGTCAGCGCAAAGGCAAGGTCTTCACGTGCGACAACGCCGGACATCTTTGCAACCGGAAACACCACCATGATGGCAAGGATTGTCAGCCCGACACCTGCCAACATTGTCAGATTGACACTGACAACGGTTTCGATGCTGCGGTGAATTTTCATATGCCGAATAATCCGCCGCAAGGCACCCGGAATAATCATACCTTTCATCACCAGTGCCAACCCAGCGGTAATATAAAGGTGGTTGGCGCCTTGAATATAGGCTTGCAAGGCTACCGCCAGTGCCAGCGCGATAGATTGCAAGGCAAATACGTTCAACAGGGCAAACAGGCGATCCTGATAGAGAAGAGCAAAGCTTGAAACCAGAACAAGCCCTGCAAGAAAGTGCAAAATATCCGTGCTCCAAACTTGCATCTCTTATATTCCCTTCGACACAAACAGGAAAATCATCGCAAGCAGGCTTAGGATCAAAGCCCCGCCCAAAAGGTCGGCAACACGGAACAAGCGCATTTTAGACACCAGAATTTCGCCGACGGCTAAAAGCGCTCCGCCGATTACCAGTTTTATAAGCCAAAAAATGACGCCCAGAAATTGAACCCCGAGCGGGCTGTCAACTGTTGCAGTCCCGAATGGAAAGAACAAGCAGATGATCAGTGAAATATAAAGCAACAGCTTGGTTGCCGCAGCGGCCTCTATCAAGGCAAGGTGGCGACCTGAATATTCAAGTATCATTGCTTCGTGGATCATCGTGACTTCAAGATGGGTACTTGGGTTATCAACCGGAATACGAGCGTTTTCTGCAACGGAAACAATGATCATCGCCACAAGGGCCAAAGCCAGCGAAACCCGCAAGCCGACAGGCTCGTTTCCCATAAATTCGGCAATGTTCGACAGTTGAGTGGTGCCTGCAACAAGGGCAACAGTAAACACGATCATCAGCATCGCCGGTTCCGCCAAGGACGCGACCATCATTTCACGCGAAGATCCCAATCCGCCAAAACTTGTTCCGACATCCAAACCTGCCAATGCCATAGCAAAGCGTGCGGTACCCAGAAGCGCTACAATTGCCAGAATATCAGCCGACCAGCTAAAGGTCAGCCCGGTAGCAAAAACCGGCACAAGGGCCGCCGCGACCCAGACGGCGGCAAAAATCAGGTAAGGGGCGGCACGAAAAAGCCACGACGCATTATGTGCAACCAACGCCTCTTTGCGCATAAGACGCCACAAATCAGCATAGGGTTGCCAGATCGGCGCACCCTGATGCATCAACAGACGCGCCCGCACTTTTTGCACAATGCCCATCAGGGCTGGTGCAACCAGAAGTACCAGCATCATTTGCAGGCCCTGAAGAAGCAGATTAACAATCAGTTCCATACCACCACCATAATCAAAAGAAACACCAGCCAGAGAAAGACAAGTGACAGATAACGGCGTATGGTCAGCCTTTGTAAGAAATCCGTGCGACTGGTCACAACATTCAACAATTGCGCAATCGGGGTCATAAGCAAGGCCCATGCGGGATCAGTCATTTTCCCTTCATGGCGCGCAGCCTGCATATCACCCGGTGGGGGCATGGTTACCTTTTCGCGGGCTTTGAAAACAAATGTTCCGAAAACACGCTTGATCGGCTGCCTGAACCCCGATGCGGTATATTGCGTTGCGGGGTTGTCTTCAGGATAACCACAATCCCAAATGTTGCCAAATCTGATTTTACCCGAGGCGAAATGGCGGATAAACAACGATACCGCCCCACCCGAGATCAGCAAAAATGCAAGAATAATCATCCCGTTATAAGAGCTGCGACCATTGGCAAACGGCACCAGCGACAAAGGGGCCGGGCCGATATTTTGCGGTGGCATCGAAACATGCGTCAACAGCATCACTACGGGACGCACGGCTTCCACAATCAATGTCGGCAGGACACCGGCCAATAGACAAAGCAACGCAAGCCCCCCCATAGCCACAAGTGAAAACCTGTCGGTTTCATGCACTTTGTTAACCACATCCGTGCGCGGACGCCCCAAGAATGTCAGACCGAAAGCTTTGACAAAACAGGCCGCAGCCAATGCAGCACTCAGGGCCAACATCACTCCGACAATCGAAACAAGAAATTCCAACGACGCTTCCCCCAGCCCCGCGTATGCCAACATCGCCCCACACGT
>CAZMMG010000207.1:0-4488 GCA_964567355.1 uncultured Neptunicoccus sp. | reverse complement strand
CTGCAGATGCTAAAGCTGCCGCCGAAGCAAAAGCTGCTGCAGATGCTAAAGCTGCTGCCAAAGCCGAGGCTGAAGCCGCTGCTAAAAAAGCTATCGAAGATGCGGCCAAAGCGGCTGCTGGAACGACAACGTCTAACTAAGCGAATAAAAACGGATAAATAAAGGGCGATCCATTGGGGTCGCCCTTTTTGTTTGACCTGCCGAATAGGAGGCCTAATCTTCACTTACTTACTATGAAGGAGTCGCTAATGCCTGATATTGATTTATCGTTTACCCGTGCGGAATATGCTGACCGTTTGGCTAAAACCCGCCGTGCCATGACGGCGGCGGGGATTGAATTGTTGTTTACCTGCGATCCCAGCAACATGGCGTGGTTGACGGGTTATGACGGTTGGAGTTTTTATGTGCATCAAGGGGTGTTGATAGGCCCCTCGGGCGATCCGGTGTTTTGGGGCCGTGCCATGGATGCGGTCGGGGCCAGTAAAACCTGTTATATGGGAACGGCGGATATTGTCGGCTATTCGGATGATTATGTCATGTCCGCCGAACGTCACCCCATGGGCCATCTCGCCAACCTAATCTGTGCGCGCGGTTGGGAGGGTTTGCATTTAGGTGTTGAGATGGAAAACTATTATTACTCGGCCAAAGCCCATGCGGTTTTGAACCATCAACTGGGCGGGCGATTTAAAGATGCCACCAATCTGGTGAATTGGCAGCGGGCGGTCAAATCGGATCAAGAACTGGTCTATATGCGCCGCGCCGCGCGCATTGTCGAAAACATGCATGCCAAAATTCTGGAAGTATTTGAGCCCGGCAAGCGTAAAAACGAAGTGGTGGCCGAGATTTATCATACGGGGATTTGGGGGGCGCAAGAGGATGGTATCGAGTTTGGCGGTGATTATCCTGCGATCTGCCCACTTTTGCCTACGGGGGATGAGGCGGCGGCAGCCCATCTGACTTGGAACGACAAACCCATCCCTGACAACTCGGGGACGTTCTTCGAGGTTGCCGGCTGCCATCGCCGCTACCACGCGCCTTTGTGCCGCACCATCTGGCTGGGTACGCCGCCCGATGATGTGAAACATGCCGAAAACGTCGTCCTGCAGGGGATTGAGGCGGGCATTGACGCGGCCCGTGCTGGCAATACCACAGGCGATGTGGCGCGAGCATTTTATGCGGTTCTAAGTAAGCACGGCATCAAGCGCGAGGGCCGTTGCGGCTATCCCATTGGCATGTCTTACCCGCCCGATTGGGGTGAGCGCACCTTTTCCATTCGCCCCTCTGATACCACGGTTCTGGAGCCGAATATGACGTTCCATTTTATGCCCGCGCTTTGGATGAAAGACTGGGGGTTAGAAATAACCGAAACCTTGCGTATCCGTAAAAACGGCGCTGCCGAGCCGTTGGCAAATGTGCCGCGCAAACTGTTTGTGAAAGATTAAATGAGCCAGATAAACCAGACGATAGAGGTGTTGGGCCGCCTGATCGGATTTCCGACTATTTCCAGTGATAGTAACATGGACTGCATTCTTTATTTGCAGGACTATCTGGCCGCTTTGGGTGCACGGTGTGAATTGAGTTCGGAAGAGCCGGGCAAAGCCAATCTTTTTGCCACCCTTGGCCCCGATTGTGATGGTGGTATCATCCTGTCGGGCCATACCGATGTGGTGCCTGTTGAAGGGCAAGACTGGTCATTTGATCCGTTCACCCTGCGCCGAGAGGCTGGCAAGCTTTATGGGCGCGGGGCCTGCGATATGAAAGGCTTTATTGCCGCCAGCCTTGTAACCGCGCATGATTATGCAAAGCAGGATTTGAAACGCCCGATCCATTTTGCCTTTACCTATGATGAGGAAATCGGCTGCACCGGGGCGCGGGTTTTGGTCAATCAACTGATTGAAAACGGGCTGAAACCGTCGGTCTGTATTGTCGGCGAGCCGACCATGATGCAAATCATCGACGGGCATAAGGGATGCAGCGAGTTCACCACCGAATTTACCGGGGTCGAGGGTCATTCCAGCCTGCCGCAGCAATCGGTAAACGCATTGGAATACGCCAGCCGCTTTGTGGCGCGGTTGATGGAGGTGCGTGGTGAGATGCCTGCGCGTGCGCCTAAAGGATCAAAGTTTGATCCGCCTTATACTACAAGCTCGATTTGCGGCATGCATTCGGGCGTAGCCCATAACGTGATCCCCAACAAAGCGACCGTGGAGTGGGAAATGCGTGCGGTGCAAAGTTCTGACCATGACTATTTGCGCGAAACCATGCAGGCGTTTGTTGATACGGTTTTGCGGCCCGAAATGCAGGCAAAATCACCCAAAGCCGGCATCGAAGAGGTGTTCTCATCCGTGGCAGAGCCGTTGGAGCCGAATTTGCATAGTGAAGCTGTGGCGTTAATTCGCGACCTGACCGGGCGCAATTCAACGGATGTGGTGTCATTTGGCACCGAAGCGGGCATTTTCCAAGGTGCTGGCATCAGTGCTGCCCTGTGCGGCCCGGGCTCAATTGAACAGGCGCACCGGCCCGACGAGTTTGTGGCGATAGCACAACTGGATCAGTGCTTGACCATGCTGGGTCGGTTGGCGGGGAAACTTGTGTGAGTTGCAGTCTTTTTAGGCACTTCCCGATTGACCGATGCCACATGACCAATTAGAGCGAAAAATGCACTGTCGTTAAAAGGGAATACTGCCGATGTTTTCGATCTTGTTTCTAGGCTTTATGGTCGGCACCGGCCATGCGTTCGAGCCTGACCATATGGCTGCCGTGTCCTCATTGATTTGCGATAAAACCTCGCGCCGCGAAATTTTGCGCCACGGTGTGGTGTGGGGGCTTGGGCATACGGCGGTTTTGCTGATTGTCGGGGGGGCAGCATTGTTGTTGAAAACAACATTATCGCGGCAATTTGCCATTGGCATGGAAGGCATGGTCGGTGTGATGTTGATCGGTTTGGGCGCACATGTGTTTTACCGAATGCACCGCGACCGGGTGCATTTTCATCGCCATATGCATGCAGATGGGGCCGCACATATACATGTTCACAGTCATAAGAACGATACCGCACCGCACGGGGCGAAAAGCCACCGTCATGCGCATCCGGACAGATCCGCATGGCGCACGTTAATCGTCGGGCTCACCCACGGGTTGGCAGGCTCGGCCGCGATCATTCTGGCCACGGCGGCGACGCTGAATTCGGCGCCTTTGGGGTTGGTTTATATCGCGACTTTTGGTGCCGGCTCGATTTTAGGCATGGCGATTGTATCGCTTTTAATGTCCCTTGTTTTGATCCCCGCCCGCGCCCTGACCGGGTTGAATAACGGGCTGCATTATGCCATCGGGACAGTCACTATGGGCTTCGGGGCTTATATACTGATTCATTCGGGAATGCTGCTGTCCGCCTAACTTTCAGCGATGCTGGTGCTTACCATAGCACTAAATGTGCGGATTAGTTTGCCGCCGCTGCGCTCTTTCAGGTAGGCAACCACCTCTTCCATAATAATCGGCGTGCCTTTGATTTTGATCGCTGCCAGATTTGCATTGCGCGAAAACTCTTTTTGCGAAACGAAGCCTATGCCCGCACCCGAGGCGACGATTTCCTGCACCGCTTCGCGCCCTTCGGCCTCGATTGCAGCGGGAAGGGTGATACCGTGCGCCGCTGCGGCCTTTTCCAGTTTTTGGCGGGTTTGCGAACCTTTTTCGCGTAAAACCAAAGGGAGATCGGCAAGTTGGGCAATGCTTAAGGATTTATGTTTGGCTAATGGATTGCTGCGCGCGGTAAACGCGATAATCGGGCTTTTACCCAGAGTAATTATCTGAATCTTGGGGTTTTTCGGGATGGTTCCCAAAACTCCGATGTCCGCGTCATAGGCTAAAATATCCGCAACCACGTCTTGTGAATTACCGGTTTTCAGATCAATTTTGATGTCGGGAAAAGCCTCACGAAATTTCTTTAAGGGTTTCGTGATGTGATAGGCACTGTCGGCCTTAATCCGCAGGGTGCCGGTGGTGAAGGCCTTGTTTTCAGATAGAAAATCCAGAATTTGATGCTCGACCTCGAATAAACGTTTGGTGATTTCAAACAGCTTTTTGCCTTGAGGAGTCAGACTGATCTGCTTTTTCTGCCGGTTGAATAAAAGCATATCATAATGGTTTTCCAGCTTTCTGACCTGATCGGAAATCGCCGGTTGGGTTAAAAACAGGGCCTCTGCGGCACGTGAAAACCCGCCATAAGTGGCAACATAATGAAAAGCGCGAATTTGGGTGTGGCGCATGATTTAACCCTGTATCTTATAAACATCTTCGAGCCCACGAGACTAAGGGGCACCTCGTATGTCGTCTTCTGCTTGCAAAAAAACAAAAATCACGCATGAACACATCAAACATCAGAAAGATAATTAAAAAAAATACACAAACGAAAACACTAAAAAAAAAAAAAAACAAAATTAAACAATACACATATAAGTATAACAATAACACAGACATCATATATAGATA
>CAZMMG010000206.1:0-4488 GCA_964567355.1 uncultured Neptunicoccus sp. | reverse complement strand
GTTCTATACCCGATCAAACAATATGCAAAACATGCACCCGGTGCAAACGGCTAAAGACATGCCTACGACTGTAAATATACCAGAATTCACCGCTGCCGCGCGGGTCGGCGAAACTTATTTCAACGCAAAATGCGCCGCCTGCCACGGCAAAAATGCTGCGGGGACAAAAAGCGGCCCGCCCTTCATTCATAAATATTACCGCCCGGCACACCACGGCGACGAAGCCTTCCAACGTGCGCCAAAACTCGGCGTCCAATCGCATCACTGGAACTTCGGCAATATGCCCCCGGTTCAGGGTATCACCCGCGCCGAAGTCGCGAAAATCATAACCTATGTACGAGAACTGCAAACCGCAAATGGGATCAAGTAATGCTGTAGCGCGTGATTTCAAGAAGATCCGAAATCACGCGTAAAATACAAATACAGCAACACCCCGATTAGGGCCATGCCTGGCAGGCCCAAAAACCGACGGGCCAGCCCCCAAACGATCGCCCTCAAGATCCAGCCCATGGGTAACTCCTTTAATTCAACGGCACACCAGCCGGCACTCTTGGTAAATTACCTTTGCCGTTGATCACCAGACCATGCTCATTCGCGCCAACCGTCACAGTCGAACCGTCCATAACATCGCCACTTAACAGCAATTCCGCCAGCTCATCCTGCAAAGACTTCTGGATCACCCGCTTCAAGGGCCGTGCCCCGTAAACTGGATCATAGCCCTGATTGGCCAGCCATGTTTTGGCCGCCGCGTCAATAATAAGTTCGATCTTGCGACCCTCCAAACGTTTGGCCAAAATCCCAAGTTGAATATCGACAATGCCGTCCATGTCATCACGGCTCAACCGGTCAAACAGGACGATCTCGTCCAAACGGTTCAGAAACTCGGGTCTAAAATGCGCCCGCACCGCTTCCATCACCTGCCCTTTGGCCTCATTTGCATCCGCACCGCTTGGCAACATGCTCAGGGCCTGTGCGCCCAGATTGGATGTAAGGATAATCAGCGTCTGCTTGAAATCCACCGTGCGGCCCTGCCCATCGGTCAACTGACCGTCATCCAAGACCTGCAACAGCACATTGAACACATCGGGATGCGCCTTTTCAACCTCGTCAAACAGGATCACCTGATAGGGCCGCCGCCTGACCGCTTCGGTCAAAACCCCGCCTTCATCATAGCCGACATAGCCGGGGGGTGCCCCGATAAGGCGTGCGACCGCGTGTTTTTCCATGAACTCGGACATGTCCACCCGCACCATTGCCTGATCGTCGTCAAACAGGAACTCGGCCAAGGCTTTGGTCAGTTCGGTTTTACCCACACCGGTTGGCCCCAAAAACATGAAACTACCAAGCGGCCGTTTCGGGTCATTTAGTCCCGCACGCGCACGGCGCACCGCATTGGCCACCGCATGCACCGCATCATATTGCCCGATCACGCGGGCACCGATGACATCTTCCATGCGTAACAGTTTTTCACGCTCGCCTTCCAACATGCGGTCAACCGGAATTCCGGTCCAACGCTCTACAATGCTCGCGATATGTTCGGGGCGCACCGCCTCTTCCACCAACACGTCCTCGCCGTGCTCTTCAGCGGCTTTCAGCTTTTTCTCCAGACCGGGAATGACGCCATATTGCAATTCGCCCATTTTCGCCAAATCACCAGCGCGCTTTGCGCCATCAAAGTCAGCCCGTGCCTGTTCCAGTTCTTCCTTTATATCACGCGCTGACGCCAACTTATTGCGTTCGCCCTGCCATTGTGCCGTCATCTGGCTGGATTGCTCCTGCAAATTCACCAAATCTTTTTCCAACTTGGCAAGACGATCCTTGGACGCGCTGTCGGTTTCCTTTTTCAACGCTTCCGCCTCGATCTGCTTTTGCAACAGCTCGCGATCGATGGCATCCAATTCTTCAGGCTTACTGTCAGCTTCCATCCGCAGGCGGCTGGCCGCCTCATCCATCAAATCAATCGCTTTATCGGGCAAAAAACGATCCGTAATGTAACGTTCGGACAAGGTTGCCGCCGACACCAAGGCACTGTCGGAAATCCGGATGCCGTGGTGCAATTCATACTTCTCTTTAATCCCGCGCAAAATACTGATGGTATCTTCCACCGTCGGCTCTTCCACCATCACCGGCTGGAACCGCCGCGCCAATGCGGCATCCTTTTCTACATGTTTGCGGTATTCGTCCAATGTGGTCGCCCCGACACAGTGCAATTCACCGCGTGCAAGCGCAGGCTTCAACAGGTTTGACGCATCCATCGACCCCTCACTGGCGCCCGCCCCCACTAGTGTGTGCATCTCGTCAATGAACAGAATAACCTCACCAGCAGCTTGAGTCACCTCGTTCAAAACCGCTTTTAGACGCTCCTCGAACTCACCGCGATATTTCGCGCCGGCAATCAGCGCACCCATATCCAAAGCCATCAGGCGTTTGTTTTGCAGACTTTCAGGCACATCCCCGTTGACGATACGCAAAGCCAGCCCTTCGGCAATTGCGGTTTTACCCACGCCCGGCTCCCCGATCAAAACCGGATTATTCTTGGTGCGGCGCGACAAAACCTGCATGGTGCGGCGGATTTCCTCGTCACGACCGATAATCGGGTCAATTTTGCCCATTCGCGCTTTCTGCGTCAGATCCTGCGCGTATTTTTTCAACGCGTCATAGCCTTCTTCCGCTGTTGCCGTATCCGCCGTGCGCCCCTTGCGCACATCATTGATCGCGCCGTTCAACCCTTGGGCCGTCACATTAGCGTCTTTCAGTATTTTCTGCGCATCCGACTTGATGATACACAAGGCTGTTAAAATCCGTTCCACTGGCACAAAACTGTCACCAGCTTTCTTTGCCAGCTTTTCAGCTTCGCCCAGAACCTTGCCTGTAAGCCCATCTAGATAAACGCTTGCCCCCGCGCCGTTTACCTTCGGCTGTTTTGAAAGGGCTAGATCAACACCTTCCCGCGCCGCCTTGGCATCGCCGCCCGCAGCCGCGATCAAATTGGCTGCCAAACCCTGCGCATCATCAAGCAAAGCTTTCAGCAGATGTTCAGGCGTAAACCGCTGATGGCTTTCGCGCATCGCAATGGTCTGGGCCGCTTGAATAAAGCCCCGAGACCGTTCTGTGAATTTTTCCAAATCCATGGGGTACTCTCCTTCATGTCAGCACCTGATTTTAAAATTTTGCGCCCTAATCTAGGCACGCACTATATCAGGCCTATAGTTACAAGATAGGAACACAACCGCCTCTTCGCAAGGGCTTAGCATCCCTTTCCAAATGGTAAAAATATCCTCGCGACAGGCATATTTATAAATACTTTGCAGATCGGCCTGTTCCTTGACATCCCGCCGCCTTTCACACAGAACCGCCCCACCCTAAAAGGAGTATATCATGCCCGCAGATGACCGTCTGATTGTCGCCCTAGATGTCCCCAACCTGCTGGATGCGGGCAACATCGTTGACCGGCTTGGCGACAGCGTGTCGTTCTACAAAATCGGCCTTGGCATGCTCACCGGCGGCGGATTAGCACTGGCCAATGAACTCAAAGCGCGCGGCAAACGTGTGTTTCTGGATATGAAGTTTTTCGACATTGGTGCCACGGTTGAAAAAGCCGTCACAGGCATCGCCCAATACGATCTGGACTTTCTCACCGTCCACGGCGATCCCCACGTAGTGCGCGCCGCCGTTGCTGGACGCGGTGACAGCAACACAAAAATTCTCGCCGTCACCATATTAACCTCACTTGACCGCAACGACCTTGACGCCTGCCTGATCCAAAGTGGCGACATTCAAACCCTAGTCGTGGAACGCGCCCGCAACGCCTTTATCGCCGGTGCCGACGGCGTTATCGCCTCGCCACAAGAAGCCGCCCTGATCCGCGCCTTGCCGCAAGCCGCAGGCAAACTGATAGTTACCCCCGGCGTCCGCCCCGCAGGCACGGCCCTAGGCGACCAAAAACGCACCGCCACCCCTGCACAAGCGATCAAAGACGGCGCCGATTATATCGTCATTGGCCGACCCGTTTGGCAAGCGGATGACCCGCGCAAAGCCGCATTGGCCATACTGGCCGAGCTGCCTAGCAGCTAGGCGCGAAAACACCCAAAGCCACATAGCGCCCTGCCGCCCCAAGGGTCGGGCGCGGCCCGTGTTCGTCACACGGGCTGGGGTCTGTTTTGCGGATAGAGGGGTGTTTAAAGGGTGAAAGCTCTAATGCTTGCTTACGCCCCATATCTGCCGTTGACATGCATAATCTTCTTTGATTATCTGCGAATGTTAAAACTAGAATGTAGCATTTTGTGAATTCTTATTTTTGTTTCGGAAGTAAAAGCTGAAGAAGCTATTTGCTTTTGCGATTTATAGAACCATTGAACTGGAAGTTCAGGTTTTGTGTTAACTCCTATTGCGCCAACTAAGTACAATCGTTGCATTAATTTACCTAAAACTTCTTGCAGTTTGAAATCACCGTTGGCACTAGTTGCGCCCTCCAATACTTTCCAAAGC
>CAZMMG010000205.1:0-4523 GCA_964567355.1 uncultured Neptunicoccus sp. | reverse complement strand
ATGCACCACCCGGCGATGCGCCATGTGATGCCGGCGCGGATCGAGTTGGGCACGCGGACGATTTTTAATATTCTGGGGCCTCTGACCAACCCTGCGGGTGTAAAGCGGCAGCTTACAGGGGCATTTTCGCGCACCATGATCCGCCCGATGGCCGAGGTTTTGCTGGAACTGGGGTCGGAAAAAGCCTGGTTGGTGCATGGCTCTGACGGCACGGACGAGATATCCATTGCCGGGGTTACATGGGTTGCCGCCCTTGAAGACGGTGCCGTGACTGAGCGCGAGATCAACCCCGAGGACGCAGGCCTGCCGGTACATGCCTTTGAAGCGATTGTTGGCGGCACGCCCGAGTTTAATGCCGCCGCATTGGCCGCCTTGCTTGAGGGTGAAAAATCCGCCTACCGTGATGCAGTATTGCTGAACGCGGCGGCGGCTTTAGTGGTGGCTGACAAGGCGAACAACCTTGTGGAAGGCGTTGAAATTGCCGCCGAAAGCATTGACAGTGGTAAGGCTAAACAGAAGCTGGCACTGCTGGCCAAGATCACCTCCGAGGCAGGCTAATGGCCGATATACTGGAGAAAATCAAAGCTTATAAGCTGGATGAGATCGCAGCGCAAAAACATGCGCTGCCATTGAAGTATCTGGAAGATATGGCGGCAGAGGCTTCGCCCCTGCGCGGCTTTGCCTCTGCCCTTATCGATGCCTCTAAAACCGGTTACGGGCTAATCGCCGAGATCAAAAAAGCCAGCCCATCCAAGGGCTTGATCCGTACCGACTTTAACCCGCCAAAACTGGCCGAAGCTTATCAGACCGGCGGCGCCACTTGCCTGTCTGTGCTGACTGACACGCCCAGCTTTCAAGGTGCGCCCGAGTTTCTGATAGAAGCCCGCGCCGCTTGCGACTTGCCCGTTTTGCGCAAGGATTTCATCTATGACACCTATCAAGTGGCGCAAGCCCGCGCTTGGGGGGCAGACTGTATTTTGATCATTTTGGCATCCGTTTCCGACGGCCAAGCCAACGAGCTGGAGGCCTGCGCCCGTGAATGGGGTATGGATGTGTTGCTGGAAGTGCATAACCGCGCCGAACTTGACCGTGCTTTGGCGCTAAAATCGCAACTTCTGGGCATCAACAACCGCAATCTGAAAACCTTCGAGGTGACGCTTGATACCACCCGTGATTTGTCACCCCATGTGCCTGATGATCGCCACATGGTCACCGAAAGCGGTATATTTACACCTGAAGACATGGCCGAAATGGCCGCCGTGGGTGCCCGCAGCTTTCTAATCGGCGAAAGCCTGATGCGCGCCGATGATGTGGCAAATGCCACCAAAACCCTACTTGCAAACCCGAGGTTGCCCACATGACCGATAAACTTTCGCATTTCGACGAACAGGGTGCCGCGCACATGGTTGATGTTTCCGACAAAGCCGTGACATCGCGCATTGCCACCGCCAAGGGGCGCATTATTATGGCCCCTGAAACGCTGGCGATGATCGCCAAAGGCACCGCCAAAAAGGGCGATGTGCTGGGCATTGCACGGGTCGCAGGTATTATGGCGGCAAAAAAAACCCCCGATCTGATCCCGTTGTGCCACCCGTTACCGATTACCAAGGTGGCAATTGATCTGACAGTGAATGAAGCGCAGAACTGCGTTGATATAGAGGCCACGATTAAAACCACGGGCCAGACGGGCATCGAGATGGAGGCCCTGACGGCGGTGTCTGTCACAGCGCTCACCGTCTACGATATGGTCAAGGCTGTGGATAAGGCGATGCAGATCAGCGATATTCGCGTGGTGCTGAAAGATGGTGGAAAATCAGGGCTTTATGAGGGTAAATAAATGATTTCTGTTGATGAAGCCCTTGCAGGTGTCCTTGATCTGTTTAACCCTTTGGACATCGAAGATGTGCCGATTGCCGAGGCTGCGGGCCGCATTCTGGGGCGCGATGTTAAAGCCCACCACAACCAACCGCCCTTTGCCGGTTCGGCGATGGACGGCTATGCGGTGCGCTCATCTGAAATCCACACCGGCGCGACGCTAAAGGTGATCGGCGAAAGTGCGGCAGGCACACGGTTTGACGGCAAACTTGGCGCGGGCCAGGCTGTGCGGATATTCACTGGTGCGCCAGTGCCGATTGGTGCCGACCGCATCCTGATACAGGAAGATTGCACCCGCTCGGGCGATATTATTACCGTATCGGACAATGTTGATACCAAATCCTACATCCGCCCTGTGGGCGGCGATTTTGCCGTTGGTGACACGGTTTTTGCACCCAGAAAACTGGGCACCAACGATATATCTTTGCTGGCAGCAATGAATTTCGGCACTCTGCCGGTACGGCGCAAACCGGTCATAGCACTTGTGCCTACGGGTGACGAGCTGGTTTACCCCGGCACCCCGCTTGGCCCGGATCAGATTTGCAGCTCGAACAATCTAGGCCTAAAGGCCATGGTTGAAGCCGCTGGCGGCGAAGCACGATTGCTGCCCATAGCCCGCGATAATGAAGCGGCTTTGCGCACGGTGCTGGATTTATGCTCAGGGGCAGATGCAATCATCACCATGGGCGGGGCATCCGTGGGGGATCACGATCTGGTCGGACAGATGGCGCAAGGTGCGGATATGGAAACCAGCTTTTATAAAGTGGCGATGCGCCCCGGCAAGCCCCTGATGGCCGGGCGTTATAACGGTATCCCGCTGATCGGGTTGCCGGGCAACCCTGTTAGTTCTATCGTTTGCGGTCATATTTTCATGCGCCCCGCAATAAATGCCATGCTCGGTTTTGCTAAATCCGCCTTGCCGCGTGAAACCGCAATCCTGACCCAAGACCTGAAACCAAACGGGCCGCGGGCGCATTACATGCGGGCCAAATTCAGCCTGATTGACGGCACCCCGAGCTGCACTTTGTTTGATCGGCAAGATAGCTCACTTTTGTCTATTCTGGCGCAAGCAAATATCCTGATGGTACGCGACCCAAACGATCCTGCGCTAAAAGCTGGTGATAAGGTCGACATCATTCGGCTTTAACCCTGTACTACTGATACTTTAGTACATGTCCTTTTTCCAGACGGATCAGGAACCCACACTACTTAGAGTATAGTAGTTGACACAAATCAAGAACATCTATAGAACGTACAGGAACATATAACACGTATAAAATCTGAAGGAGGGAAGCATGCTAACCCGTAAGCAACTGGATTTACTTGGTTTTATCCATAAACGGATGCAAAAAGACGGTATTCCACCCTCATTCGAGGAAATGAAAGACGCCCTGAATTTGCGATCAAAATCGGGCATCCACCGCCTGATCACCGCCTTGGAAGAACGCGGCTTTATTCGCCGCCTGCCACACCGCGCACGGGCACTGGAAATCATTCGCCTGCCCGAAACCCTGGAACGCAGCGGATTTAAACCGCGCGTCATTGAAGGCATGGCCCCGCCACCGCGCACCGCCATGGCAATATCGTCCAGCCACGCGATGGAATTACCGGTGATGGGGCGTATTGCGGCAGGCACCCCGATCGAAGCTATTCAGGTGGCCTCGCACAATGTGTCGGTACCTGGTGAGATGTTGGCACAAGGCGGCAAGCATTACGCGCTGGAGGTTAAAGGCGACAGTATGATTGATGCCGGTATCAATGACGGCGACATCGTTGTGATCCACGAACAGCCCGATGCCGATAATGGCGAAATTGTCGTGGCCTTGGTCGAAGATCAGGAAGCCACCCTGAAACGCCTGCGAAAACGTGGCTCTGCCATTGCTTTGGAAGCGGCCAATCCAGCCTATGAAACAAGGGTTTACCGCGATGATCAAGTAAAAATTCAAGGCCGTTTGGTGGGGTTGATCAGAACCTATTAGGGCGTGGGCTAAGCCCGCCCTGCTTACGGCTTTTTGCGCAACCACCAAGCATTCCACAAACGTGCGCCGGTTACTTGGCGTGCGCTTTCAATCCTTGCCCCCTGCGGCGCAAGAAATATCGCGACCGACCCGTTATGTTTCAGATATTTTTGCGAAATAAGTCTACATCCCCCGGTTAAATCCAGCTTCCAGTTTGGGGTGACCAAAATATCGGATTTCGCACAAAATGCCGCTAATTTTACCGGATCGGTTTTTTTAGGCCAGATATAACCAAATTTGACCGCTCCAAAGTCCAGAATAAACGCATCCGCCGCGCCCGGCCATCGGCTAACCGCGTCGGGCTGCTTTGCCTTATCGCCATCATTTTCCAGCCAGACACGCGCCGCAAACCCGTTGCCGCGTTTGCGATTAAGCGCCCGTACATCCTTTTGCAAAATGCCCAGTAACCGACCTGTATCCGTGATCAAAATATCCGGCCGTTTGGTATCGATCCAAAGCCCAAATGCGCCAATGCACAGTGCCACCCCGAGCCAGCGCAAATGCCCGCGCCATAAAATGAACCAAACCGCGCCAAACCCAAGAAGCGGCAACACAGGTTTAGAACCTTTGGGAATGGGCCTGACCGAACCGTCAATCCCCGCTACAAAATGCGCGACAGCTAATATCCAA
>CAZMMG010000204.1:0-4528 GCA_964567355.1 uncultured Neptunicoccus sp. | reverse complement strand
CTCTTATGCGCAACATAAAGGGCAATGGGGTTGACTCATAGGGGGCAAACCCGACATTTTGAATGTAAGACGGAATCAGAGGATCAATATAGGCCGTGCATTTCAGCAAGCTCAGACTGACAGGCTTCAAAAGCTTTGTAGACCCGACGGAACTGGTGATTTCCGACGGGTTAACGGGCGTTGTCGGCCCGAACGGTTGCGGCAAATCCAATTTGCTGGAAGCCCTGCGCTGGGTGATGGGTGAAAACCGGCCCACGGCGATGCGCGGCGGCGGTATGGAAGATGTGATTTTTGCCGGGGCGTCATCGCGCCCCGCACGCAATTATGCCGAAGTGGCCCTGCTGATGGATAATTCCGAACGCACTGCCCCGCCAGCCTTTAATAATGCGGACACATTGGAAGTGGTGCGCCGCATCACCCGCGATGTGGGCTCGGCTTATAAGGCCAATGGCAAGGAAACCCGGGCACGTGATGTGCAAATGCTGTTTGCCGACGCTTCTACGGGGGCGCATTCGCCTGCTTTGGTGCGCCAAGGGCAAATTTCAGAGCTGATCAATGCCAAGCCAAAGTCGCGGCGGCGTATTTTGGAAGAAGCCGCCGGTATTTCCGGCCTTTACCAACGTCGCCATGAAGCTGAACTAAAACTGAACGGGGCCGAAACCAATCTGTCGCGGGTTGACGATGTGGTGGAACAGTTGGATAGCCAGTTGTCCTCATTGGCCCGTCAAGCCCGTCAAGCTGCCCGGTACCGTGAAATTGGCGAACAATTGCGCCAGGCCGAAGGGCTGCTGCTTTATGGTCGCTGGAAAGAGGCGGAAACCGCACGGTTGGCGGCTGAACAAGCCTTGACGGAAGCCACCAAAATTGCGGCCGCAGCCCAAGGGGCAGCGGCACAATCGGTAAAGCACCGCGCTTTGCTGGAAGATAAGGTGCCACCCCTGCGCGAAGAAGAAACCATTGCGGCGGCGATTGTGCAAAGGCTGAAAGTGGAACGCGATACGCTGAACGATCAGGAAAATCGCGCCCGTCAAACCATTGAGACACTTAACGCGCGCATTGCACAGCTTGGTCACGATATTGAACGCGAACGCGGGCTGAACAAGGATGCCACCGAAACTATCGAGCGGCTGACTTGGGAAAAGCAGGCATTGGACAAAGCCTCTTTGGGTCATGAGGAAAAGGTTGAAGCGGCGAATAAGGATGCCCGCGATGCTGCCTCAATCATGCAAGAAAAAGAAGCGTCTCTGGATAAGCAATCCGAAGATGTGGCGCGTTTGGCGGCAAAGCACCAGTCGGCACATAGAAAGCTGGAAGAAGCCGAGGCCAATTTGTCTAAACGCGAGGGTCAAAGCGATGCGGCCACTCAATCCGTCTACTCGGCGAAAGCCGGCGTGAAAGATGCCGAAGAACGCTTGACACTGGCCCAAACTACTTATGCTGCATCGCAAAAAGCAGCATTGCGTGCGGAACAATTACTAGAGGAAATGGACCGCAAACGGGTAGATGCGCAAGCTGCCGAAAGCGATGTGCGCGGTGTTTTGTCAGGCGCTGAAGGTGAACAGAACGCGCTTGGGGCCGAAGTGGCAGCGTTGGAACGCGTGATTGCCCGGGATCGCGATACCGGGGCGCAATTGATTGATAATGTACGGGCCATGGCGGGATATGAAGCGGCCCTTGGCGCGGCTTTGGCCGATGATCTGAAAGCCCCTATTGTTGGGCCGGGCGGGGTATCGGGTTGGGCGCAACTGGCGGAATATTCTGCCAGCGCAGCTTTGCCGAGCGGGGTTGAAAAGCTTGCCGCCTATGTCACGGCCCCCGATGTTTTGGCGCGCCGTTTGGGGCAAATCGGTCTTGTCGCACGCAGTGACGGTGCGCGTTTACAATCGGATTTGCAACCGGGGCAACGGTTGGTCAGTATTGAAGGCGATCTGTGGCGTTGGGATGGCTACCGTGCCGGTGCCGATGATACCCCAACCGAAGCCGCTTTGCGGTTGCAACAGGAAAACCGCTTATTGGCCTTGAAAGAAAGCCATGCGGTTGCTTTGGAAAAAGCTTTAAGCGCACGGCAGGCGTTTGATCTTGCGCATGCCGGATTAGAGGCAGCAACCAAGGCTGATCATGAAGCGCGGCGCAATCGCAAAACCGCTGATGATGCCGCGACTGATGCCACTCGGAAAATGTCACGCGCCGAGGCCGACCGTGATATGTTGTCGGGCAAGTTGGAAACCTTGCAATTGGCCAAAGCGCGTTTGGAAGAGGAAACCATTGCCGCGCGCACGGCGCTAAAAGAGGCCAAGCTGGGCATCCATGGTTTGGGGGATATGGGCGCCGCACGCGATGAAATCGAAACCCTCAAAATTGCCGTTGAAGCGGCGCGGATGACTATGCTGACTAAGCGGGCGATGTACGATGAAGTACGCCGCGAAGGTGAAATACGCTTAAAACGTCAGCAGGAAATCACCAAGGAAGCCAGTGGCTGGCGCTACCGTTTGGAAACAGCCGGTAAGCGTATTTCGGAACTCGAAGAGCGTAAAGCGACATCGGAAACCGAGTTGAAGCAAGCCTCTGCCGCCCCCGAGGATATTGCCGCTAAGCGTGAAGAACTGTCCAAAGCTATCAATACCGCCGAAGATCGGCTGAAAGCGGCGTCCGATGCTTTGGCCCTTGCGGATACGGCTTTGCGCACCGCTGAAAACGATGAACGCGAAGCGGAACGTGCGGCATCAAGTGCACGGGAAGCACGCGCACGCGCGGATGCGGTTTCGGATGCGGCGCGTATTCAAGCATCAGCTGCGGCTGACCGTATTCAGGAAGAATTGGAAATAGATCCAGCTGATCTGTTGGAACAGTTGGATTTTGATCCTGAAAAAATGCCTGATGCACAGCGTGTTGAAAGTGATGTGATGCGCCTTCGCCGTCAGCGCGATGCGCTGGGTGCGGTGAACCTGCGGGCCGAGGAAGACGCTAGGGATGTAGCGCAAGAACGCGATATGCTGGCAAACGAAAAGGATGATCTGGAAGCTGCAATCCGCAAGTTGCGCACTGGTATTGCCAGCCTGAACAAAGAGGGCCGCGAACGGCTTTTGGCGGCATTTGACGAGGTGAACAAGAACTTCTCGGTTCTGTTTACGCACCTGTTTGGTGGTGGTGAGGCCAATCTGGTTTTGGTTGAAAGCGATGACCCACTGGAAGCGGGGCTGGAAATTATGTGCCAGCCACCCGGCAAGAAACTGTCGACGCTTTCCTTGCTGTCGGGCGGCGAACAGACCCTGACCGCAATGTCGCTGATCTTTGCGGTATTTCTGGCCAACCCGTCACCGATTTGTGTGCTGGACGAGGTCGACGCGCCTTTGGATGATGCCAATGTCACCCGTTTTTGTGACCTTCTGGATGAAATGAGCGAACGCACCAACACCCGCTTTCTGGTCATCACCCACCACGCTATCACCATGGCACGCATGGAACGTTTGTTTGGTGTGACCATGGCTGAACAGGGCGTCAGCCAACTGGTCTCGGTTGATCTGGTTGAAGCTGAAAAAATGGTGGTCGAGGCGTAAAACGCGTAAAAATACCAGACTAAAAGCACCCATTCATGGTGACAATTATTACAAAAGATTGATTTATATCAACGAAAATAGTATGAATGTATGCAGGTATAGCTCTGTTTTAAGTGATAATTAAGAATCTGGAGATATAAAATGATTTCAAAAATATTAAGAGGAACAAGTACTGCCTTGGCACTAATGCTAATGTCTGGTGCTACAACATCGGCTTTGGCGCAAGATTCAAATCTTGGGCATATTTCAGATGGTGTTTTTCTCACCGATGCATACATCATTCGCAGCGGTGGGCGACTTTATGCGAACTGGGGGGATGAATTGGAGGTGGATATTCCAGCGACCACCCACCCGTCCTATCCTGCCGCTGGCAAGAAAAAGGGTGCAATCACATGGCGTTGCAAGGAATGCCATGGATGGGATCAAAAAGGTAAAGATGGCGGTTATCGCAAGGGAAGCCATTTCTCCGGGGTTCCGGGAATTGGATCTTACGTAATGAAATCACCCAAAGATTTGATTGTAACGCTGCGCGGTAATGTGCATCAGTACACCTCGGAAATGCTGCCCGATACGGCGATTTCGGATATTGCCCATTTCCTTGCTTTTGGGCGTGTAAACACAGATGCGTACGTCAACCCCGAAACCGGTTTGGTCCAGGGCGACATACGCCACGGCACTGAAATTTTTCAAACGGTCTGCTCGGTTTGCCATGGACTAGATGGTCGGTTGATTAACTTCAAAACGGATGAAAGTCCTGAATTTGTTGGCACAGTTGCTAAGTTTCACCCGTTGGAAGCTCTGCATAACATCCGCTTTGGGAAGGCTGGTAATGCAATGATTGGGCTGTTCCCGTTCTCGTTGCAAAATCAACTTGACGTTTTGGCTTATGCTCAAACATTGCCTACGAAGTAAGACAAGCAAACCCCATATGTTTTATGAGGCGGCCCCTACTGGCCGCCTCAAGTCTATAC
>CAZMMG010000203.1:0-4536 GCA_964567355.1 uncultured Neptunicoccus sp. | reverse complement strand
GTATAATTCATAACAATGAGTCTACAGCTACCGAAGTCAGCCTCAACAATCAAGTTTTGCCCCCCCCGCAGCATGGCCACGGCTTATCCATCCCATCACTTCCCCTTGCCCCTCACCCGCATCGCGCGTATTAATCCGCGTAAACGCACACGCATAAACGCACTTCAGGGTTGGAATAAAAATATGTCGCGCATCGTGATGAAATTTGGGGGCACATCCGTGGCCGATCTGGACAAGATCGCCAATGTCGCCAAAAAGGTGGAACAAGAGGTCGAAAACGGCCACCATGTGATCGTGATCGTCTCTGCCATGTCCGGTAAAACCAACGAGTTGGTCGGATGGGTCAAAAATAGTGCGCCTGTCAACGGTCTGCATGACAAGGCAGAATATGATGCGGTGGTGTCATCAGGGGAAAATGTCACATCCGGCCTGATGGCCTTGCGCCTACAGGCAATGGGCATACCCGCCCGAAGCTGGCAAGGTTGGCAGGTGCCGGTGAAATGCACCGGTCACCACGAAGGTGCGCGGATTGATGCCATTCCCAGCGAAAATATAGAAGCCTCCTTTGCCGACGGCATCAAAGTTGCCGTCGTGGCAGGCTTTCAAGGCATTATGGCAGATGGGCGTACGGCCACTTTGGGGCGTGGCGGGTCGGACACAACTGCGGTGGCGTTCGCAGCTGCCTTTGATGCTGAACGCTGTGACATCTACACAGATGTCGACGGAATTTACACAACTGACCCGCGCATCGTCAGCAACGCCCGCAGGCTGGAAAAAATTTCGTATGAAGAAATGCTGGAACTGGCATCTTTAGGCGCAAAAGTGCTGCAAACACGTTCTGTGGAACTGGCCCGTAGCTACCGCGTGCGTTTACGGGTATTATCCAGTTTTAGTGACGCTATATCAGATAACACCGGAACATTGGTTTGCCGGGAAGAGGACATTATGGAAAACATTCGCGTGGTAAAAGGTGTGGCTTACTCAAGAGACGAGGCAAAAATGACGCTGGTATCGGTGGCCGACCGCCCCGGCGTGGCCGCCGCGATTTTCCGCCCGCTGGCAGATGCCGGCGTGAATGTCGATATGATCGTGCAAAACATATCCGATGACGGCCGCACCGATATGACGTTTTCATGCCCGACCGAGCAAATCGCCCTGGCAGAACATGCCCTGAGCCAAGCCCAAGATGAGGGCGAGCTGAACTTCAAAGACCTGATCAACGACCCGAACGTGGCAAAAATCTCGATCGTCGGCAACGGCATGCGCTCTCAGGCCGGTGTTGCTGGTCAAATGTTCGGTATTCTGGCCGATGAAGGCGTCAATATTCAGGTTATCACCACCTCCGAAATTAAAATATCCGTGCTTGTCGACAGAAAATATATGGAATTGGCGGTGCGCGCGTTGCATGATGCTTTCGAGCTAGAGAAAGTTGCCTAAAGCAAACCTCATGGACGAAAAACGCACCAATGTTTCCAGAACCCTGCTGCAAAAGCTGCGCGATACGCTTGGCGACCACGCAGAAGGACAAGAACGGCTGGATCACATCACCCAGCTTGTGGCTGAAAGCATGGATGCGCATGTGTGCTCGATTTATCTGCGCCGCGATCGTCAAACGCTGGAACTTTGTGCCACCCAAGGTCTGAACCCCGAAGCGGTACACCAGACGCGCATGCGCATCGGCGAAGGTCTGGTGGGCCGTGTCGCCAAACAGGCCTCGCCACTTAGCACCCGCAACGCCCCGCAAACCAAAGGTTTTCGCTATATGCCCGAAACCAGCGAGGAATTGTATTCCTCGTTTCTGGGCGTTCCCATTCAACGGCTTGGCGAAATTTTGGGTGTGCTGGTAGTCCAGAACAAAGACCAACGCGACTATTCCGAAGATGAAGCATACGCGCTGGAAGTGGTGGCCATGGTCATCGCCGAAATGAAGGAACTCGGGGCCTTTACCGGTGAAGGCGAAGCAATGTCTGTGCCCCACCAACGCGCACATATATTCAAAGGCGGCGCCGCTCAGGAAGGGGCTGCCATCGGGGTGGTTTTACTACATGACCCTAAAATTGTTATCACCAACCCGGTTGCCGATGATCCGGAGGTGGAAAAGAACCGCCTGAACGCAGCCATTGCCCAATTGCGCCTCAATGTAAACGATTTGCTGGATGCAACCCGCTCGGAGGACAAAGAACAACAAGAGGTGATGGAAGCCTACCGCATGTTCGCCAATTCGCGCGGCTGGGTCACGCGGTTGGAAGCCAGCATCGAAAGTGGTCTTTCTGCCGAAGTCGCGGTGGAAAAAGAACAATCCGCCACCCGCGCCCGGATGTCGCGTGTGCCTGATCCTTATTTGCGCGAACGGCTGCACGACCTGAATGATCTGTCCAACAGATTGCTACGGCTTTTGACTGGCCAAGGTCGGGCTGTGGATGAAAAAGTGCCTGAGAATGCTATTCTTGTCGCCAGCAACATCGGCCCTGCCGAGCTGCTGGAATACGGCAAAAGCATCAAAGGTTTGGTGCTGGAAAACGGTTCCGTCGGGTCACATGCTGCAATCATTGCGCGCGCGTGGGCGATCCCAATGGTGATCCACGCTGAAAACATCACCCGCGAAGCCCTGAACGGCGATCAAATTCTGGTCGACGGCGATCATGGGGTTGCGCATTTGCGCGCCGATGACACAGTTGTGGCTGCTTTTAAAGATAAAGTCGCCATGCTGGCAGAAGCCCAGCAAAAATATGCCGCCATTCGCGACCTGCCAGCTGAAACGCTGGACGGGGTTCGCATCGGGATGCAAATGAACGCAGGGCTTATGGCCGATTTGCCAAGCCTGATCAGTTCCGGGGCAGAAGGCGTTGGCCTGTACCGTACGGAATTGCAGTTCCTTTTGCGCAATTCGATGCCGAAACGCTCGGATCTGGCAGGGCTTTATGCGCGACTGTTCAAGGCGGCAAACGGCCTGCCGATAAACTTTCGGACACTGGACATCGGTTCGGACAAAGTGCTGCCCTATCTGCGGGCCGAGGACGAGCCAAACCCCGCGATGGGCTGGCGCGCGATCCGTGTGGGGCTGGATAAAACCGGCGTGATGCATATGCAGCTACAGGCATTTATCCGTGCAGCCAACGGCAGGCCCTTGCGGGTCATGTTCCCGTTTGTTGCCCAATTCGATGAATTTCGCGATGCACGCGCCATGTTGCACAAGGTGTTGAAAAATGAAGAACGTTTGGGCCATGTTATACCAAAGGATGTCAAAGTCGGCGCCATGCTGGAAACCCCGAGTTTGGCTTTTGCCCCCGACCAGTTTTTCGAGATGTGCGATTTTATTTCCATCGGCGGCAATGATCTGAAGCAGTTTTTCTACGCGGCTGATCGCGAAAATGAACGCGTGCGTCGCCGCTACGACACGCTGAACGTCAGCTTTTTGACCTTCATCGAACAAATTGCGGCGCGCTGTGATCTGTTCGAAACCCCCGTCAGCTTTTGCGGCGAAGACGCAGGCCGTCCGGTTGAGGCCCTGTGTTTTACCGCCATGGGCCTGCGCAACTTATCGATGCGCCCGGCCAGCATCGGGCCGGTGAAACATATGTTGCGCCGCATCAATCTGGAAGAGGCCCGCGACGTCATCAATGAGGCACGCGCTTCGGGCGCACAATCGGTGCGCGGCGCTGTAGAGGCGTGGTTGCAGGGGCGGTAGATTTATGCGGCCAATACTTGATAGTTTTTAGGATTGCTTCCATCAATCAGAATTGGTTCCGTTTTTGACGAAGCCGTCACTTTGGACGCAACTATGTCAACACTCATTTCCACATCCAGTTCAAGCCTTTCAACGGCCAAAAGGCGAATTAACATCTCTGCTGTGTCCTTTATTGGAGACTCCTCTCGTTCCCAACGGCTGATGGTTAACAGAGTAACCTTTAATACGCGGGCCAATTCATCTTGCGTAAGTCCCATTTCTGTACGCAAGAATCGTAACTCCCTCCCGCCCATTTTTGAAGGCTGTGTCACAACGCCTTTGGCGATAACTTGGTGCAACATTCCAATCGCAGGAATAGTAATAGTTTCATTTCCCGCGTTATCTTCGGTGTTTTCCATGCCCTGAATAATTACATTATCAAGGCCACATTCTGTGTAGTGATAGTCCACTATTTTTCTCCACTATGCTTCACCGCGCCACATTATTGTAATAACCTTTAACTGGCACGGTGTACTGTCTGCGGCAATAACAACGGCTAAAGATCTTGCCCCTGAATTTGGCGACTTGCTTTCAACTTTATATTTATAAAGCCCTTTAAGGGTGGATGCCTATGCGTCAGCGTAGACGAAACCATTTCTGAGTACATAAAGTACATCGGACATGATTAAACCTCGTTCGGATAACCTTTCTCTGGCATGCGTAGTATAATTAAAGTTACACAACCTGTTCTTTGCTATCCGGTTGATAATCGGCGTCGCAATATTCGGTTTCCATGGTTGATCAGGGTCAGGTATTTCTGCCATTGTTTTATTTTTTCTCGCCTCCACATTTATCATTTTGATAAATAT
>CAZMMG010000202.1:0-4540 GCA_964567355.1 uncultured Neptunicoccus sp. | reverse complement strand
CCAGGCCCCTGTGCCGGAACACGGCACATCCAAAAGCACCAAATCATAGGTTTTGCCCAAATCGACCGGATCATTTTGCAAAATCTGTGCGGTAGCCCCTGCCCGCTTCAGACGTTCCGGCAAATCCTTCATCCGGGCCGGGTTTTGGTCATAGGCATCAAACCGGGTCGCATCATCCGCAAAGGCGGCCATCGTCAATGTTTTACCGCCGCCGCCGGCACAATAATCCAAAACCCTTGTAACTCCGCAAAGCGGCAGATGCGCCACAACCGCTTGCGAGCCTGCATCCTGAATTTCAACCAGACCATTTTGATAAGCTTGCGAGAGAGCCACGCGCCTTGGGTTTTCCGTTACCCGCAAAGTCCCAACCATGCCCTTTACAGGGACGGTCAAAATATCCTCTTTTGCCAAGGCCATTTGCGCCTGTTCCGGAGTGGATTTTTTTGCGTTCACCCGTAAATCCAGTGGCGCGCGACTTTGCAATGCGGTCAAGCTATCCTCAAAATCATCCCCAAGTGCATTGCGCAACTTTGGCTCTATCCAGTCGGGAATATCCAGACGCACTGCATCGGGGACGGTTTCTTTTGCCTGCGATAAACGGCTTTGCTCGGCATCGCTTAACCGCTCTGCAGCGAAGCGTTCACCAGTAAAAACGTCGCCAACAGCCTGCCCCGCCGCCAGAATATGCCCTGCCACAAGCCCGCGTGCATCCTCGAAACCAGCGGCATACTGAAAAGAGCGTTTGCAGCGCAGGCAATCAAACACAATATCGCGCACCGCCGCGCGGTCTTTTGATCCCGCATAACGGTTGGAACGCGCCCAGTTGGTCAGGGTTTTCTCGGCAGGCGCATCTGCCAGCACAGCATCCAGAATATCTATCGCTGCCGCATATCGTGCATTGGGGGTCATTTAGCCGATCCGGTAATTCGGACTTTCGCGGGTAATCTGCACATCATGCACATGGCTTTCTTTCAGACCCGCGCCCGAGATTTTAACGAATTTGCAATTCTTGCGCATCTCTTCCACCGTGGCACAGCCCGTATAGCCCATAGACGCCCGCAAGCCGCCGATCATCTGGTGAATTACGGATGTGACACTGCCTTTATAGGGGACTTGGCCTTCAATACCTTCGGGCACCAGTTTATCGCTGCTGGCCTCTTTCTGAAAATAGCGGTCGGCAGACCCCCGTGCCATGGCGCCAACACTGCCCATGCCCCGGAAGGACTTGAAACTGCGGCCCTGATACAAAATGATCTCGCCAGGCGCCTCATCGGTGCCAGCCAGCATTGAACCGACCATAGCGCAATGTGCGCCTGCGGCAATCGCTTTGGAAAAATCACCCGAGAACTTGATACCGCCATCGGCAATTACCGGCGTGCCCGTCGAAGTTGCCGCCGTGGCACAATCGTCAATTGCAGTCAGTTGCGGCACGCCGACACCGGCCACAATCCGCGTGGTACAAATAGAGCCCGGCCCGATACCGACCTTAACCGCATCCGCCCCCGCCCCGATCAGGGCTTTGGTGGCTTCACCGGTGGCCACATTGCCAGCGATCACTTGCACGTCACCACTGATTTTTTTGATCCGCGCAACGGTTTGCGCCACCGAAATAGAATGCCCGTGCGCGGTATCTATCACCACCAGATCAACACCTGCATCGATCAACTGTTCGGCGCGCTGAAAGCCCGCGTCGCCTACGGTAGACGCTGCCGCCACTCGCAACCGGCCCAGATCATCCTTGCACGCCTGCGGATTCAACACCGCCTGTTCCAGATCCTTCAGGGTCAAAAGCCCCGTCAGTTTATTGGCCCCATCTACCACCAGCAATTTTTCAATACGCCGCGCCTGCATCAGGCTTTTGGCTTCATCAAGATCGGCAGGTTCATGGATAATCGCCAGATCATTGGAGGTCATCATCACCGACACCGGCGTGCTATCATCGCTGGCAAAACGCATATCGCGGTTGGTGACAATGCCCACAACCTTGCCGTTTTCATCTACCACGGGAAACCCGGTGATGCGGTAGCGTTCCTGCAAGGCTTTGGCATCTTTCAGGGTCTGGTTGGACGTAAGCGTGATCGGAGAATAGACCGTGCCGCTAACAAAGCGTTTGACCCGGCGCACCTGATCGGCCTGTTCAGTTTCCGTTAGGTTGCGGTGCAACACTCCGATACCGCCCGCTTGAGCCATGGCTATGGCCATACGCGCCTCGGTGACGGTGTCCATGGCCGAGCTTAAAAGCGGGATGTTCATGGCGATGTTTTTTGTCACATGGGTGGTCGTATCTGCATCAGCCGGCAACACGCTGGACGCGCCCGGAACAAGTAAAACATCATCGAAGGTAAGGGCCTCACGAATTTCCATTTGTATCTCCAAAAGGGTTCGGTATTGACGCTGCTCTATCTCATGGATGGGGGTAAATGAAAAGGGGTAATTTGGCGCACCAGCGGTAAAATATGCCCACAGTTTGGTATATTTTTATTGCATAGCTCCCGTTCTTATCGCAGCTTACGCTTGATAAGGAGGGCCATATGACCAAACACGGCTATGAAAGCGGGCGGTTGAACCTGCCCTTTGTCGGCATCGCGACCTTTGCCAAAAAACCCTATGTGGCAAACTGGGATGATTTTTCGGCGGATGTGGCTATTTTGGGCGCACCGTTTGACGCTGGCACCCAATTTCGTGCAGGTGCGCGCTTCGGGCCACGCGGGGTGCGCGAGGCCTCAACCCTGTTCGCATTCGGCCATGCGGGCGCATATGATCATGAGGATGACGCGACTTATCTGGGCGAAGGCGTGACAATCGTTGATATGGGGGATGCGGATATTGTGCATACCGATACTGTCACATCGCATGCCAATATCGAGTACGGCGTGCGCAAAGCTTTGGCCGCAGGGGCAATCCCCGTCACCATCGGCGGCGATCATTCGATCAATATCCCTTGTATCAACGCCTTTGACGATCAGGGCGATATTCACGTTTTGCAAATCGACGCACATCTGGATTTTGTTGATAGCCGCCACGGCGTACGTTTTGGTCACGGCAACCCGATGCGCCGCGCGGCGGAAAAACCCTATGTCACGGGGTTATCACAATACGGCATCCGCAATGTCAGCTCAACCGCCAAGGAAGGCTATACGGCGGCGCGCGAAATGGGCTCGGACATCCAGTCCGTGCGCCAGTTGCGCAAAATGGGCATAGAGGCCGCCGCCAAACGCATCCCCAAAGGGGCGCGTGTTTATGTGACCTTGGACATCGACGCATTTTGCCCCTCGATCGCACCGGGCACCGGCACCCCCAGTCATGGCGGGTTTCTGTATTACGAGGTGCTGGAATTGTTGCAAGCGGTAGCCGAAAACCACGAAGTCGTTGGCATCGATCTGGTCGAGGTCGCCCCCGATTACGATCAAACCGGCAGCACATCCATTTTGGCGGCACAGATTCTGCTGAATTTTTTGGGGTTTATTTTCCATGCGAAAGCAGATGGTTAAATAGCGGGGTATTTGGCAAGTGTCCCAGCTAGAACGCTTTCATAACATATTGATATAAAACAGCTATATGTTTTTTTGAAGTCACAGGAAGGCGTTTTTCTCAAGGCCGTCCTGATTGTAACCGCAAGAAAAACAGGCCATAATCCACATCGCCAAAGGCCGTCTGCCGGCTCAACCGCGAAAGCCCAAGGCGACCACAAACTTCTCGGAACTGTTTGATCGGCTGCTTGGCGGTTTCACATTGGCGACCTTGGTGAATTTCTCTTTTAAAATTCGCTGCAAATCACCCTCGGCCCCACCTGCAAGCACTTTGGCCACGAACGTGCCGCCTTCTTCCAACACATCAAAGGCAAAATACGCGGCGGCTTCGCACAGGTTGATGATGCGCAAATGGTCGGTTTGCTTATGGCCAGAACTGGACGCGGCCATGTCGGACATCACCACATCGGCTTTGCCGCCCAGCCATTCCTTAACCAGATCATCAGCCCCTTCATCGAGAAAATCCAGCACCCGTATATCCGACCCCGGAATAGGATCGACCTCTTGCAGATCAACCCCCAAAATCGTGCCTACATCCTTAGTTTTACGCACGCCCAAAGCATTGATGCGCGGCACAGCCACTTGTATCCAGCCCCCCGGGGCACAGCCCAGATCAACGATGCGCGCACCGGGCACCAAAAAGCGAAATTTATCATCCAGTTCCATGATTTTATAGGCCGCACGCCCCCGGTAGCCGTCCTTTTTGGCGCGCACCACATAGGGATCATTCAACTGCCTGTCCAGCCATAAGGTCGACGACAGGCGTCGCCCCTTGGCAGATTTTACCCGTGTACGCAAATCGCGCAAACCGCGCCCTGATGAGCCTTTTTCTTTTGCCATGATTAACCGATCTTAGGTAGCGTACCTATTAATACAACTGTTTCAGTGCCCTTATAAGCAGATTTGGGCGGTTTGCCAGCCGCAGATTGTGGCTGTAGATTTTGGTTGTCCTAAATCTGTCTCTTATACACAATCTCCGAGCCCACGAGACTAAGGCGAATCTCGTATGC